>NZ_CEVYAT010000001.1:0-47591 GCF_982402205.1 Parolsenella sp.
GGGCAATCTCGACGAGGTCCGCTCCGGCGGCATCGGCAACAGCCCGGGCGACGCGCTTGGTGGTTCCGGTGGCGCTGAAGTAGGCAACGAGGGTCTTGGACATGGTCGTTCCTTTCAGTTGATGACGTTGCGTCGCTTATATTCAAGCATCATTGGCATCCCCATACCAATGCCCAATGTCTCGGCGTTGCTATGCATGCAGCGAATGGCAGCGAGAAACCTTTCTCGTCAGGGTTGACGATGGGTGGCGGCCACGATGCGAGACCTTCTACGCCAAGGGGATAAGCCTACTAAACGCCTAGGTGAATAGTGGTTTACACTGTAACGACACGAGTTGCATCGGCGTCCCAGCGGCGCCGTGACACAAGGGAGAGATACGCATGTCCAACCAGAACCGCCCCGCAAGCATCGACCGCCGCGGGTTCCTCAAGCTTATGGCCGCAGGAGCCGCCGCGACGCCGCTGGCGCTTGCCGGCTGCGGCTCCTCCCAGCAGGCGGCGGACGCCCCCGCGACCACCGAGGCCGCTGCCGACGTCGCGGGCGCCAAGCTCACCTTTGTGGGCGACGACGCCTTTGCCCCCTACCGCTACCTTGAGGTTCAGGGCGACGGCAGCCAGAAGGTCGTGGGCCTCGACATCGCCATCGCCGACGAGATGGCAAGCCGCCTGGGCTTTACCTACGACTTCGAGCCGCAGGAGTTCGCCGCGACCCTCGCCTCGGTCCAGAGCTCCGGCACCTCCTTCACGATGGCCATGTCGGCCAACGAGGAGCGCGAGCAGACCTATGACTTCACGCGTGGCTACTACCAGCCGCTCGTGGGCGTCCTCACGATGAGCGACGAGGTCAAGAAGGTCGAGGACCTCAAGGGCAAGTCCATCGCCTGCACCACGGGCACCGTCCAGAACAAGTTCATCGCCGCGGTCATGCCCGACGCCGACATCCACACCTACGACGGCGGCGACCAGTGCCTGCAGGAGGTCCTCGCCGGCCGCGTCGACGCCTACCTGTGCGATGGCGCCGAGGGACAGTCGATGCGCGACGCCAACGAGGGCCTCGTCCTGGGCCTGCTCGACCGCTCCGAGACCAAGGACTACGTGGGCGTCTACCGCGTGATGGCCACCAAGGGCGCCTCGTTCGTGGGTGCCTTCGACGCCTGCATCGCCGAGATGCTCGAGGACGGCACCATCGACGGCTACATCAGCCAATACGTGGGCGAGGACTTTGCCTGGAACGGCGACACGAGCGCCTCGGGCCAGCCCACCACCGGCGTCGTGACCAGCGCCAAGTAGCGCCCCGCACCGATTCGCCTGAGAGCGGCACGGATGAACTTCTCGGTCATTGAGCCCTATGCGCCCATGTTCTGGGGCGGCCTGGCCGTCACCCTCGAGGTGACGGGGGCCGCCCTCGTGCTCGCGTTTGCCCTGGGCGCCGTCATCGCGGTGCTCAAGGTACTCCCCTGCCGGCCGCTGCGCCTGCTGCTCGACTTCTACACGTCGCTGTTCCGCGGCATCCCGCTCATCGTCTTGCTGTTCATCGTCTACTTCGCGACGCCCCAGCTCACGGGCTACAAGATCACGATGTTCGCCGCAAGCGTGCTCACGCTGGGACTCAACGGCTCGGCCACGGTGTCAGAGACCCTGCGCGGCGGCATCGAGGGGGTCGACCGGGGCCAGTACGACGCGAGCCACGCGCTGGGCCTGCCCTACGTCACGATGATGGCCGACGTCATCATTCCCCAGGCACTGCGCTCGGTGGCGCCCGCGCTCGTCAACGAGGTCATCACGGTGCTCAAGAGCTCGTCGCTCGTTGCCACGATTGGCCTCATGGACATGATGCGCGCCGCCCAGAGCGTGCAGGCCCTCACCTACCGCGCGTTCGAGCCGTTCGTCGTCGTGGCCATCGTCTACTACGTCATCGTGATGCTGCTCACGCTCGTCGCCAACCAGCTCGAGCGGCGCCTGCGCGAGCCCCAGGGAGCAAGCCGCCGCTAAGAGTTGCGCCTCGCTCACCGAAAGCGCACGGCATTCCATCGCGCTCCCACGCCCCGCCACGTCCGCTTGCGCTCGCACGGCTTATGGTGGCTATGGGGCCTGCGCCCCACGCCCACGAGCCGCGGAACGGAGCAACCATGGAATACAAGATTATTGGCGGAGAGTTCCCTGTTGTCACCTGCAACCTCTCGGACGGAGAGTCGATGGTGACCGAGAGTGGGTCCATGGTCTGGATGACCCCGAACATGGAGATGTCGACCACCGGCGGCGGACTGGGCAAGATGTTCTCGAAGGCCTTCTCGGGCGAGTCGATGTTCCAGAACGTCTATCGGGCGCGAGGCGCTGGCATGATTGCCTTTGGCTCGTCGTTCCCCGGAAAGATCATGCCCCTCAAAATCGAGCCGGGCCGCTCCTGGATTCTCCAGAAGCGCTCCTTCCTGGCGGCAGAGCCCGGCGTGAGCCTGAGCGTCCACTTCAACAAGAAGGCGAAGACTGGCCTCTTTGGCGGAGAGGGCTTCATCATGCAGAAGCTCTCCGGGTCTGGCATGACCTTTGCCGAAATTGACGGCGACCTCGTTGAGTACCAGCTCGCCGCGGGCCAGCAGATGATCGTCGACACGGGTAATGTGGCCGGCTTCGAAGAGAGCGTCGGCATCGACACGCAGACGATCAAGGGCGCCAAGAACGTCCTCTTTGGCGGAGAGGGTCTTTTCAACACTGTTCTGACCGGCCCAGGGCGCATCTGGCTACAGACCATGCCCATCACCGGGCTTGTCGCCGCCCTCGCCCCGCTCATGCCCCGGGGAAACGACTAGCGCACAGCCGCCACAGACTCGCGAATGGAACTCGCCGGGACGCATGCCCCGGCGAGTTTTCTTATGGCTCAATTGGTGTCTGCTTCCTCGGCTAAGATGGAGTGCGAGAAAAACACCGCAGCCAAGGAGCACGCCCGTGGCAACAGACACGCCAGAAAACAACACGCAGGACGCCCCCGAGCGCGACCCGTTTGCGCCCGGGTCCTTGGGCGAGCTCGTCCCCGACCTATGGTTTGACCCCGAGCAGTGGCCGGACTACGAGCCAGAGGCCCCGCTCGACGCCGACGAGGCCCTCGAGCGCTACCTCGAGTGGTGCGAGGGCCGCGGGCTCGAGCTGTGGGACCACCAGCAGGAGGCCCTGCTCGACCTTGCCGCCGGCGACCACGTGGTGCTGGGCACCCCCACGGGCTCGGGCAAGTCGATGGTTGCGCTTGGCCTGTGCTACCTCGCCATCTGCCAGCACAAGCGGGCCTACTACACGGCACCCATCAAGGCGCTCGTCTCGGAGAAGTTCTTTGACCTGGTCGACGCTTTTGGCAAGGACAACGTGGGTATGATCACGGGCGACACCCAGATCAACACCGACGCGCCGGTCATCTGCTGCACCGAGGAGATTCTCGCCAACCAGGCCCTGCGCGAGGGTGCCGGCAGCGACGTGGCCGCCGTCGCCATGGACGAGTTCCACTTCTTTGGCGAGGCGGACCGCGGCTGGGCCTGGCAGGTGCCGCTGCTGACGCTCCCCAACGCGCAGTTCCTGCTCATGAGCGCCACGCTGGGAGACGTCACGGCCATCGCGGGCACGCTCGAGCGCCAGACTGGTCGCACCGTCGACCTCGTGACGGACGCCGAGCGCCCCGTGCCCCTCACGTACGAGTACGTCGACACGCCGCTCGAGGCCACCGTCGAGCTGGCGCTGCGCAACGACGACGCACCCATCTACATCGTCCACTTTGCCCAGGACGCCGCCCTCAACACCGCCCAGTCGCTCGCGAGCTTTGGCGTTGCCACCAAGGAGCAACGCGAGGCCATCAAGCAGGCCTGCAAGGGCACGCGCTTCACCACGGCGTTTGGCAAGACGCTCCAACGCCTGCTGGGGTGCGGCGTGGGCGTGCACCACGCCGGCATGCTGCCGCGCTACCGCCTGCTCGTGGAGAAGCTCGCCCAGCAGGGCCTGCTGCCCGTCACCTGCGGCACCGACACGCTGGGCGTGGGCATCAACGTGCCCATCCACACCGTGCTGCTCACGGCCCTCACCAAGTTCGACGGCCACCGCATGCGCCGCCTGCGCGCCCGCGAGTTCCACCAGATTGCGGGGCGCGCCGGCCGCGCCGGCTTCGACACCGAGGGGCGCGTCATCGCCGAGGCGCCCGAGCACGAGATCGAGAACGCGAAGCTCATGCTCAAGGCCGGCGGCGACCCCAAGAAGCAACGCAAGATCAAGAAGAAGCGCGCACCCGAGGGATTCGTCAACTGGAACCAGGACACCTTCGAGCATCTCTGCGCGGCCGAGCCCGAGACCCTCGTGGCACGCCTGCGCGTGACCCACTCTATGGTGCTCTCCGAGACCGAGCAGGGCGGCGACTCCCACGCGCGCATCATGCGCCTCATCGCTGACTCGCTGCAGACCCCGCTCGAGAAGGCCCAGCTTGTGGGCCGCGCCGACGAGATCTTTGCCACCCTCATCGATGCAGGCGTCATCACGCACGAAGACGCCCCCGAGACCGACGAGGCGCGCGCCACCGCAGAGGAGCTCGCCGAGCTGCTGCCCGCCGCTGCCGCGAGCCCGCTTGCCTCGCCCGCCAGCTACTCGCTGACGGTCGACCTGCCGGAGGACTTTGCCCTCGACCAGCCTCTCTCGCCCTTCCTGCTCGCCGCCCTCGAGTTGCTCGACCCCGAGAGCGAGACGTACGACATGGACCTCGTCTCGATGGTCGAGGCCACGCTCGAGGACCCCTGGCAGGTGCTGCGTGCCCAGGAGCGCGAGGCGAAGGGCCGCGCCATCGCCGAGATGAAGATGCAGGGCATCGAGTACGACGAGCGCATGGAGCGACTCGAGGAGATCACCTACCCCAAGCCGCTCGCGGACGAGCTCGAGGCTGCCTTCGCCACCTACTGCGAGAAGGTCCCCTGGGCGCGCGACTACTGTCTGCGCCCCAAGTCCGTCCTGCGCGACATGCTCGAGTCGATGGCTGACTTCAAGAGCTACATCCAGCGCTACAAGCTCTCGAGGTCCGAGGGCACGCTACTGCGCTACCTCTCCGACGCCTGGCGCGTGCTCGACCGCACGGTGCCACTCGACAAGCGCTCCGAGCACCTCGATGACATCGTGGTCTGGCTGGGCTTCGTCGTACGCACGACCGACTCCAGCCTGGTCGACGAGTGGGCCAACGCGGGCGAGGTCCCCGACGAGATGCCTCCAGGCTCCGACGAGGCCGTCGTGCGCGACCGCCACGGCCTCACCGTGCTCGTGCGCAACGCCCTATGGCGCCGCGTGCGCCTCTTTGCCGCCGAGGAGGTCCCCACCCTGGGCGAGCTCGACGGCACGTTTGGCATGGGGGAGCGCCGCTGGCGCGACGTCCTCGACCGATTCCACGAGGAACACGAGGAGATTCTGCTCGACGGTGACGCGAGGTCGACCGCATACTTTATCGTTGACGAGGCGAACGAGCTCACGGACCACACCTGGCACGTCACCCAGATCTTCCACGACGCGGACGGCGACAACGACTTCCGCATCGACGCCACGGTCGACCTGGACGCGACGCAGGACGCAGGCGAGGTTGTCTTCGCGAGCTACCAGGCCGGAACCCCCGAGGACCTCGAGGGCTAGGCACGCACGAAACCCCGCGGCACCGCCGCCGAGAAACGGAGCACCACCATGGTCAACTACAACCACGCCAAGTTCACGATGAGCGCGGGCACGGCCGCCCAGCTGCCGCACGGCACTCGTCCCGAGGTCGCCTTCGTGGGTCGCTCGAACGTGGGCAAGTCCTCGCTCATGAACAAGCTCTTCAACCGCAAGGGCCTCGTGAAGGTCTCGTCCAAGCCGGGCAAGACCACCACGATCAACTTCTTTGCCCTCGATGACGTCGACTTCGTTGACCTGCCGGGCTATGGCTACGCGCGCGTCAACGCCACCGAGAAGCAGCGCTGGGACAACCTCATGGACGGCTACTTCGAGGGCGAGCGCAACCTCAAGCTCGTCGTTGCCCTCGTCGACATCCGCCACGACGCAAGCCCGCTCGACGCCCAGATGATCGGCTACCTCGAGTCGCTGGGCCACCCCTACGCCATCGCCTTCACCAAGGCCGACAAGCTGAGCCGCTCCAAGGGCCTCGTCCAGGCCAAGAACCTGCGCGAGCAGCTCTGCGTCGACGAGAGCGTCAAAAGCGTGCTCGTCTCGTCCACCACGGGAACCGGCATCGACGAGCTCAAGCAGGTCATCGAGGACCGTCTGAACTTCTAGCTCAACGGCCCAATCCAACGCATGAGGCCCGCACCCTCGCCACCACGGCGCAGGTGCGGGCCTCTTCTCTACCTTGCGGCAGGGACGCCCTTGCCCTCGGGACGCCGCTTGACCTTGGCGGTGACGATGGGGTCGTAGTGCAGCGTGAGCACGATGCCCATCTCGGCCTCGACCTGCTTCTCGATGCCGTCGAGCGTCGCGTGCGTCTTGAGCGGGTCTGCCTCGGCCGGCATCTCGACATGGGCGCTCGCGAGCTTCCTGCCGGGACCGTAGTCGTGAATCATGAGGTCGTGCATGCCCAGGACGCCCGGCTTGGTGAGGATGATCTGGTGCACGCGCTCGACCACCTCGTCGCTGGGCGCCTGGCCCAGCAGCGGGTTCACCGTGTCGCGCACGAGCAGAAGGCCGCTCACCAGCACGAACGCGCCAACGGCCAGGCCAACCCAGCCGTCGAGCCGCACGCCGGTTGCCCACGAGACGATCGAGCAGGCGAGGACCGCGCTCGTCGTGATGACGTCGTTGCGCGAGTCAACAGCCGTGGCCTCGAGGGTCTCGGACTCGATGCGCCGGCCCAGCGTGCGGTTGAAGGCCATCAGCCAGGCCTTTATCGCAATCGAGACGAGCATGACGGCAACCAGCGGAAGGCCAAACGAGACGTCGCGCGGCTCGAGGATGCGCTCGATGCCCGAGCGCACGAGCTCGACGCCCACCGAGGTCACGAGCACCGCGACGACGAGGCCGGCGAGGTACTCGAAGCGCCCGTGACCGTAGGGATGGCCCTTGTCGGCGGGCTTGCTCGCGAGCTTGAACCCAGCGAGCGTCACGATGTTGCTCGACGCGTCGCTCAGGTTGTTGATGGCGTCTGCCACGATGGAGACCGAGCCCGAGACGAGGCCGATCGCCCCCTTGGCGGCGAACAGCACGATGTTGCACACGATGCCAACGATGCCCGCCATGAGGCCATAGGACGTGCGGACCTCGGGGTCGTTCACGCGGCCGTAGTCGCGCACGAACATTCTCGACAGCCAGTCGGTCATGATCTTGTCTCCCCCAAATAACGATGCGACGCAATCTAGCCGTTATAGCGCATTGCAACGCAAGAAAAAAGGGCGCCCGGCCAATCCCGGGCGCCCCAGCTCACGATGTCTCCAGCACGGCTGGAACGCGAGGCCTAGTAGCGGTTGCCACCACGGTAGCCGCCGCGGTCACCGCCACGGTTGTCACGGCCGCCGAAGCCACCGCGGTCGTTGCCGCCGCGATAGCCGCCGCGGTCGCTGTTGCCGCGGAAGCCACCGCGGTCGCCGCCGCGGTTGTCACGGCCGCCAAAGCCGCCACGGTCGTTGCCGCCGCGGAAGCCACCGCGGTCGCCGCCGCGGCTGTCACGGCCGCCAAAGCCGCCACGGTCACCACGGCCGCCACGGTCGCCACCGCGGCTGTCACGGCCGCCAAAGCCACCGCGGTTGCCGCCACGGTCGCCGCCACGGTCGCCGCCGCGGAAGCCGCCGCGCTCCTCGCGGTCCTCGTCGAGGCCGAGGGCAACGAGCGGGTCGATGACCTTGTCGAGAAGGGCGGAGAGCTGCTCCATGTCCTCGGCGGAGAGGCCGGGGACGAGGGCCTCGCCCTTGCGCTCGAGGGCCTCGGCGCG
The DNA here is from genome assembly GCF_982402205.1 of Parolsenella sp. Classification (NCBI taxonomy): domain Bacteria; kingdom Bacillati; phylum Actinomycetota; class Coriobacteriia; order Coriobacteriales; family Atopobiaceae; genus Parolsenella; species Parolsenella sp. The sequence goes on from NZ_CEVYAT010000001.1 coordinate 7,918, forward strand.
CTCGACGGCGCCCTCGTCGGCCATGATGACGACCTTGCGCATGTCGGGCTCGGAGGGCTCGATGCGGGCCACGACGTCGTTCTTCTCGGCCTCGGCCATCATCGCGTCGAGCTCGCGAAGGCGCATGCCCAGCAGCTCGGACATCTCCTTCTGCTCCATCTTGGGCTTGAGCTGCAGGAGCTTGATGGCGCGGACGAGGGCGCTGGACTTGTTGCCCTTCTCCTCCTGCTCGCGGCGCTGCACGGCACGGCGGCAGCGAAGCAGACGGGCGGCCTTGTTGGCCTTGTCGAACAGGACGTCGTCGGCGCTGGCCTCCTCGGCCTTGGGCTGCTCCTCGACCTCGGGGGTCTCGACGGCCTCGGCCTGCTCCTCGGCAGCCTCCTCGGTGGCCTCAACCTGCTCCTCGGCGACCTCGGCCACGGTCTCGTTGTTCATCTCGTCGTTCTCGAACTGGGACATCATGTCTCCTTCTTGCGCCTCGCTGGCGCTCATCTGGCGCGTCACTTGCGCCCTCATGCCGGATTCCTCAACTCAGATCATCTATGTCATTCGTCACTGTGCCCCTTCCGGGGCGCCCGGCACCAGCGGACTAGTTTAAGGCCCAACCTGCGAAAACGCCGCGCGGCGGCCACATTCACCGAAACGCCAAGACGCGCGCGTTGGTGTGGATTTTGGTTGGGCGGGCCGCCCACCTACTCCTGGCGGTAGATCGACAGGAAGTCCGCGAGGTCGTCCATGCACTCGGCGAGGACCTCGATGCGCGGCAGGTAGACCACGCGGAAGTGGTCGGGCTGCTCCCAGTTGAAGCCGCCGCCGCGCGTCACGAGGATCTTCTTCTCGTGCAGCAGGTCGAGGGCGAACTGCTCGTCGTCGTGGATGTTGAACTTCTTGACGTCGATCTTGGGGAAGATGTAGAAGGCCGCCTTGGGCTTCACGGCCGTAATGCCGTCGATCTCGTTGAGGGCGCGGTAGACAAAGTCGCGCTGCTCGCACACGCGACCGCCCGGGCGCACGTACGTCTCGACGCTCTGGTAGCCGCCCAGCGCCGTCTGCACGATCGACTGCGCGGGCACGTTGGAGCACAGGCGCATGTTCGACAGCATGTTGACGCCCAGGATGAAGTCCTTCATGCAGCGTAGGTTGCCCGACAGGATCATCCAGCCGATGCGGTAGCCGGCGATCATGTGGCTCTTCGACAGGCCGGAGAACGTCACGCACGGCACGTCAGGGGCGAGCGAGGCGATCGAGACGTGCTCCACGCCGTCCATGCACAGGCGGTCGTAGATCTCGTCCGAGAAAATCATGAGCTGGTGGCGACGGGCGAGGTCGACGATCTGCTCGAGCACCTCGCGCGGGTAGACGGCGCCCGTGGGGTTGTTGGGGTTGATGATGACGAGGGCCTTGGTGCGGTCGGTGACCTTGGCCTCCATGTCGGCGAGGTCGGGGTACCAGTCGGCCTGCTCGTCGCACAGGTAGTGGACGGGATGGCCGCCGGCGAGCGTGGCGCAGGCCGTCCACAGCGGGTAGTCGGGGCTGGGGATGAGGATCTCGTCGCCGTCGTCGAGCAGGGCGTGCATCGAGAGCTGGATGAGCTCGGATACGCCATTACCGGTGTAGATGTCCTCCATGTTGACGTTGGGCAGGCCCTTGACCTGCGCGTACTGCATGATGGCCTTGCGCGCGGAGAACAGGCCGCGCGAGTCTGAGTAGCCCTCGCACTCGGTGAGCTGCTGGCGCATGTCCTTGACGACTTCGTCGGGCGTGCGGAAGCCAAACGGGGCGGGGTTGCCGATGTTGAGCTTGAGGATGCGCTCGCCCTCGACCTCCATGCGAGCCGCCTCGTCGACGACGGGGCCACGGACGTCATACAGGACGTTATCGAGCTTGTTGGACTTCTTGAACTGCCTCATGGGGATGCTCCCTGTCGTTGGGGCCGCGTGGCCCTGGATGCCAGTGGTGGGCGGCGCCAGGCGCGTCGCAGGTGTGGGTGCGGCCGCGGGCCGCGCGCTAGCTCGCGCCTCCTGGCCGGGCTGGATGCCCGCAAGCCATTCGGCCGAGGTGCCGAGCAGCCTCGCGAGCAGGGCGAGCGCGGCGGGACGAGGCTCGACCTTGCCACTCACGTATTGGCTGACCTGGCTCTTCCCAAGCTTCTCGCCTGTCTCGCCGGCAAGGCGCACGAGGTCTGCCTGCTTGAGGCCCGCCTCCTCCATGGCTTGGACGAGTCGCGTTGCAAAGGGTTCCTGCTCCATGTCCTCGCCTCCAAAAGTTCAATTTGAGCGGATCCTGACCCGCTTTCGTGGCCAAAATTGAACTTATGTGCATCGCTAGTTCAATTTTGAACTCACCCTAGCACACAAAATTGAACTCACGGCCATCCCGAGCGAAAAAGACACGAGCGGGCGCGTTTTGTGGACATGTGGTGACAGCTTCCCGGCAAGGGGTGCCCCGCCCCATCATTTGTTGACCGCTCAACATCCAATGTCTACAATCCGCTAGATGTTACCTAGTCAACATATCGAGGTACGGCCCGCCCACTACCTCGCAAGGAGTCCCATGAACCCACTGCGCACGGCCTGGTGCCGCACCTACCAGGCGGCCTTTCGCCTCGTCCTGCCCGTCCTCCCCTACCGCGAGCCCACCATTCTCCACGGCGTGGAGGAGGTGCCGGCCGCCCTTGCCAAGGAGGGGGCACGCTCGGTCTTGCTCGTGACCGACCCGGGCATCGCGCGCCTTGGCCTAACCAAGGGCCTTGAGCAGGCACTTTCTCGCGCGGGCATTGACTGCGCGGTCTTTGACGGAACGGTTGCCAACCCCACGGTCGCAAACGTAGAGGAGGCACTGGGCATCTACCACGACGCCCGCTGCGAGGCCATCATCGGCTTTGGCGGCGGCTCGGCCATGGACTGCGCCAAGGCCGTGGGCGCGCGCGTGGCCCAGCCCGCCAAGACGGTGGGGAGCATGCGCGGCCTTTTGCGCGTGCACCGCGGGCTGCCCACGCTCGTTGCCGTACCCACCACGGCAGGCACCGGCAGCGAGGTGACGCTCGCCGCCGTCATCACCGACGAGAAGACGCGCTACAAGTACCCCATCAACGACTTCTTCCTCATTCCCTCCTACGCCGTCCACGACTGGCGCCTCACGCAGGGGCTTCCCGCCGCCATCACGGGGCAGACGGGCATGGACGCGCTGACCCACGCCGTCGAGGCGTTCATCGGACGGAGCACCACGGCCCACACGCGTCAGATGGCGCTCGACGCCACGCGCCTCATCCATGACAACCTGCTCGACGCCTACCGCAACGGCAGCGACGGGCAGGCGCGCACCAACATGCTCACCGCGGCCTACGAGGCGGGCATCGCCTTCACGCAGTCATACGTGGGATACGTCCACGCCATCGCCCACAGCCTGGGCGGCCGCTACGGCATCCCGCACGGCCTCGCCAACGCGGTGATCTTGCCGCACGTCCTGCGCGCCTACGGCGAGAGCGCGGCGCCAAGGCTCGCCGTCCTCGCACGACACATGGGCATCTGCCCCAGCGAGACGCCCGATGCCAAGGCCGCCCGACGCTTCGTCATCTGGGTCGACGAGATGAACGGGCAGCTGGGCATCCCGCGCCACCTCGATGGCATCCGCGCAGCGGACGTGCCCGAGATGGCCGCCCACGCAGACGCCGAGGCAAACCCGCTCTACCCCGTGCCCCGTCTGTGGGACCGCGCCCAGCTCGAGGACATGTACCGTATAGTTGCCGGAGGACGCTTCGCCGACGAGCCCTCGCCCACCCGGGCGGACGGGGCGAGCGCCGGGCGGGTAACGACGCAAAGGAGCCAGCAGTGAACGAGCAGCAGATAGCGGCCATCGTCGAGCGCCAGCGGTCATACTTCATGACGCACGCGACCATGGACGTGGCCGCGCGCAAGGCCGCGCTCGACCGCCTGCTCGCGGCCGTGCGCGCCCACGAGGACGACATCGCCCACGCGCTTCACGAGGACCTGGGCAAGTCCTTCGACGAGAGCTACATGTGCGAGATTGGCCTGTCGCTCTCGGAGATTCGCTACCAGCGCGCCCACCTCGCACGCTGGGCAAGGCCGCGCCTGCGCCCCACCGACCTCGCCAACGCTATCGCCACGAGCCGCGTGGAGCGCGTGCCCTATGGCGTGACGCTCGTCATGGCGCCATGGAACTACCCGTTCCTGCTCACGCTCGAGCCGCTCGCGGGGGCGCTCGCCGCGGGCAACACCGTGGTCGTGAAGCCCTCCGCCTACGCGCCGGCGTCGAGCGCGGTACTCGCCACCATCTGCGCCGAGGCCTTCTCGCCCGAGCTCGTGAGCGTGGTCGAGGGAGGACGCTCCGAGAACGAGGCCCTGCTCGACCAGCGCTGGGACAATATCTTCTTTACCGGCAGCGTTGCCGTGGGCAGGCTCGTCATGCAGCGCGCGGCCGCCCACCTCACCCCCGTGACGCTCGAGCTGGGCGGCAAGAGCCCCTGCATCGTCGAGGCAAGTGCAAACCTTGCCGTGGCGGCGCGGCGCATCGCCTTTGGCAAGTGGCTCAACGTTGGCCAGACCTGCGTGGCACCCGACTACCTGCTGGTAGACCGCCACATAAAGGGCGAGCTCATCGAGCTTCTCCGCGCCGAGGCCACCAAGATGTACGGAGACGACGCGCTTGCCAACCCCGCCTTTGGCAAGATGATCAACGAGAAGCACTTCCGCCGCGTGCTGGGGCTCATCGACCCCGCCAAGGTGGTCATGGGCGGCGGCTCTGACGCCGCCACGCTGCGCATCGAGCCCACCATCATGGACGGCGTCGAACCCGACGACGCCGTGATGGGCGAGGAGATCTTTGGCCCCGTACTGCCCGTCATCGCCTACGACGACCTCGACGAGGCCCTGCGCTTCGTGGAGCGACGCCCCACGCCGCTTGCCCTCTATCTCTTCACCCAGGACCGCACGCTCGCCCGTCGCGTCATGCGCGACGTCGCCTTTGGCGGCGGCTGCGTTAACGACACGATCATGCACCTCGCCACCTCACACATGGGGTTTGGCGGCATGGGAAACTCGGGCATGGGCAGCTACCACGGCCGCAAGAGCTTCGAGGCCTTCACGCACGAGAAGAGCGTCGTGAGCAAGGCGACGTTCTTCGACGCGCCCTTCCGCTACCAGCCCTACACCAGCTGGAAGCGCTTCTTCGTGCGCAAGTTCGTGCACTAGCCGCACGCCTCTTGGCCGTCTATGAGGGAGGGGCCGGCGCGACTCGCGCGCCAGCCCCTCTCGGCATATCTATGGAGCAGAAAACCCGTCGCTACACCAGCTTGCCGGCGCAGTGGTCGATGCCGTGCTGCACGACCTCGGCGACCCAGCCGGAGTACTTGCGCGTGCGCGACTCGAACTTGCCGTTCACCAGCGCGTCGAACTTGACGCGAACGAGCTGGAAGCGGCGCACCTCGGTGTCGCGGTCGAGCGACAAGCAGCCCTCGGTGGCCTTGTAGGGAGCCATGGAGGCGACGATCTTGGGGTTGAACATGACCTGCGGGCCGTTGGCGCCCTCGAAGGCAATGATGGCCTTGGAAGAGCCGATCTGGTTCGCGGCAAGGCCGGCGCAGTCCTCGTTGGCAGCCATGGTGTCGAGCAGGTCCTGGGCGACCTCGGCGTCCTCGACCGTGGCAGGCTCGGCAGGCTTCGCGAGGAACTCCTCGTCCTTGATGATGTCCTTGATCACGTTGACGACCTTTCTTCTGGGCCGCGCGTAAGGTGCGCGGCCACGTGCGTGCCCCTCGATGATACGTGATTGGGGACGCGAGCGCCCGCGCTCATTCGAGGGCGCGCAGGCTGAGCGAGCCATGGTAGCGGCCGTCGACCCCAAATACCGCGTGGGCGAGCATGAGCAGGCGCCCTCCCGAGGTGCCCATCTCGTCCTCGATGGGAATCCACGCCGGGTCGAAGTGGCAGCGGTCGTACATGACGGTCTTGCCCACGGGCAGCCAGACGCCGTTGACCCGCGCGATGCGCATCGAGATCGTGCCGTGGTTCCAGTCGTCGCGCCGGGCCGAGCGCACGTCGAGCACCTCGCGCGACATGCCGTCATAGATGTCGACCACCTCGAGCGTGCCTGCGGCCGGGTTCTTGCTTGCGATCGCAAACTCCGAGAACACGTGAGTTGCCGCGACCTGCGCCAGCCGCCCGAGCCGCTCGCGGGGCACCACGGCGGCCTGTTCGGAGATGTAGCGCTCGAGCAGGGTACCGCGCTCGTCGAGGCGGCAGTCAAAGAGCACCCACTCGGAGAAGGTGGCGCTCACCTGCCCCTCAAGCAGCGGGTCTGGGTCTTCCTCGAAGTAGACCGAGGGGCGCACGATCTGCGCGAACGCCTCGGTGGGCGCCTCGATGAACTCGCGCTTTCGCCCGTTCCAGTAGTGGGCCATCGTATAGATGTCGTCCTCGACCAGGTCCGTGATAGTCATGGCTTCCTCCGCCTCGCCTTGGCGCCGCCCCGCGCGGCATCCCTTTGCTGGGAGGGTACGGGCCACGCGGGCCCTCAGGCGCGCGAGTCAAAAGAAAGCCCCGGGCGGACTGACACGAACCTGTCCACAACCTGTCCAGATTTGCCGATTTTGGTACAAAATAGCTCCGACCTCGAGAAGAAGCTCGAGGTCGGAGCGTTATGGGTGGGTGTAGGGCGCCGCGACTTGGCGGCAAGGTTTTTTACTCCGCGGGACGGGCCATGATCTCGTCGAGCTCGGCATCGAGCTCGGGGTAGCGCTTGACCTTGAGGCGGTCGGCAAGGCGGCCGCGAGCCATCACGTGCAGCGGCTGACGCAGGGCCGCAAGGTCCTCGAGCGGGTTGCCCGCCACGGCGAGCAGGTCTGCGTCATAGCCCACAGCAACGACGCCCGTGGTATCCCCCAAGCCCAGGAGCTGGGCGTTTACCTGCGTTGCCGTGTGCAGGGCAAAGGCGTTGGAAACACCCACGTACTTGGCAAAGTAGGCAACCTCGCGCCACATGTCGTACTGCGTGACGTAGGGACAGCTCGAGTCGGTGCCCAGGCCCACGGGAATGCCCGCATCGAGCGCCTCGCGGGCGCTCTTGATGATGCCCTCGCACACGATGTCGCCGTTGGTCTTCTGGACCTCGGTCGAGTGGGTCTTCTCGGGGTCGAGCATCACGAAGGGCAGCGCCGGCGAGATGGTGCAGGTAACGCTCGCGGGCCTGCCACTCAGCTGGGCGGTGCCGTTCTGGTACAGGTCGAGAATCTCGGGCGTCATGGGGGCGCCGTGCTCGATCGTGTCGACGCCGGCAGCGAGCGCCACCTGCACGCCCTCGGTGCTCTCGACGTGCGCCATCACAGGCATGCCCAGCTCGTGGGCAACGGCGCAGGCTGCAGAGGCGATCTCGGGGGACATGCGCAGCACGCCGGGCTCCCCGGGCTTCTCGGCATCAAAGACGCCGCCCGTCACGAACAGCTTGATGACGTCGGCGCCATGGGCGTAGATGTCGCGCACCATGTCGGCCGCCTGCTCGGGCGCCTGCGCCACCTGGGCAAAGAGGCCGGCCCCGTGACCGCCCGGCACGGTGACGCCCGTGCCCGGGGCCACGATGCGCGGACCCACGCCCTTTCCCGCCTCGATGGCGTTGCGCACCGCGATGTCGCCGTAGAGCGGGTCGCCCGCGCCGCGCACGGTGGTGACGCCGCTCGCAAGCTGGTTCTGGGCCGAGCCACGGATGATGCGATGCAAGATGGCGCGGCCAATGGGGTTGTCGAGCTTCTTCATGAGCGCGCCGGCATCGCCCGAGCTCACAGGCTTGCCCGAGCCGCAGAAGTGCACGTGCATGTTGACGAGTCCGGGCATGAGGTAGGCACCGCCCAGGTCGATGGTGCGCCCGCCCTGCGGTACCTGGGCGATTGCGGCAGGCTCGATGCGGGAGATCTTGCCATTCTCGACGGCCACGGCCATGTTGCGCTGTGGCTGCATGTCCTTGGTTCCATCGAGAATCGTTGCGTTGACGAACAGCGTCGGACGCGTATCAGCGGCCATGGGGGCTCCTTGTCGTTGGTTGTGTGGAGCTAGGGTACCCGTTATGTAAAGCCGCGAGGCAGATGGTTCGGCGGCGTGCGAGCAGACCGGGACGAGCGGCCTTGGCGGGGCGTGCGTGCGAGGTGCCGCGGCGGCCCGAGGGCCAGCACCGGCCGGCGACGCCCTAGGGCCGCGGCGCCACGATGACGTCGAAGCGCACGGCCTTGCCGGCCACGCTGTGGCTGGGCTTGACGCCCGCAAGCAGCGGCGCCTTGGCCGGCCGCTTCACCACGACCTTGCGCGGGTCCGCCGCGATGGCCGCGCCCATGAGGCGCTCGGGGTCTGCGCAGGGAGCCTCGAGGTGGTGGAGCAGCTGGAACTTCTTCTTGACCGCCGCGCTCTTCGTGCGCGCCGGAAACATCGGGTCGAGGTAGACCACGTCGGGCGCCCGGCCGAGCGAGCCCAGCACGTCGACGGAATCGCCCTCGACGAGGCGCATGCGACCAACGATACCCTCTAGCTGCGGCTCGTTGGCAGCACGGCGCAGAGCGTCAGCGAGCAGCAGGGCGATTACGGGGTCGTTCTCACATAGCGTCACCGCAAAGCCCGCAGCGGCGAGCAGCAGCGAGTCCTCGCCGAGCCCCGCCGTGGCGTCAATGACAACGGGCTCGCCCGCGCCCTTGACGCGCGCCGCCCTCACAAGCAGCTCACGGCCCAGACGGTCTTGCCGCAGGCGGGGAAGAAGCTCGCGGAAGTCCTCGACGAGCTCCATGCCGTCGGCGCACAGCCCCAGGGCATCTCCAACAAACCGCAGCTCAACGCTGCGCGGCAGCTCAAGCTCGCTTGCCCTGCTCGCAATCTCATCTTTCTCCACGGGCTCTTCCCTCCTCATCCGTTGGCTTCGATTCTATCGCCCCGCCCTGCTGCGGGCGCCTGATAGAATGGCGCCGTTACGAGGAGGGCTTATGATCAACAGCAACGAGCACGCGAGGATCGCCGCGCAGGCCGAGCGCGTCTGCGCCGGAGCCGGCCACGACTGCGCCTTTAGCCGGGCGGGCAGCTCGTGCATGGACAACATCTCGCTGTTCGAGGGCCTTCCCGCGTCGGCGAAGCGCGAGCTTCTCGCACGCGCCCGCCACGCGAGCTATGACGAGGACGACATCATCGTCCACGAGGGCGACCAGATCGAGTCGATCGTCGTGGTGAGGTCGGGACGCATCAAGACCTTCCGCAGCACCTCCGATGGCGAACAGTACGTCCTCGATGTCCTGCACGAGGGCCAGGCCCTCTGGAACGGCATGTTTCTCGAGAAGCACACCTACGGCTACTCGGTGGCGTGCCTCACGCCGGTGCGCCTGTGCCTCATCCACCGCGCCGACGTCGAGCGCATGCTCGCCAACCACCCCGACGTTGCCATGGACCTCATCCGCATAGTGTGCACCGAGCTCAACCGCGCCGAGGAGCGCATCCTCATGCTCTCGATTCGCTCGCCAAGGCGCCGCCTTGCCGAGTACCTGCTCATTCGCGACCGCAGCTGCACAGGACCCGAGATTCGCCTCAAGCTCGAGGACATCGCGAGCTCGGTGGGTCTGCGCCCCGAGACGGTCTCGAGAAACATCGCTCGCTTCGACCGCGAGGGGCTCGTGAGGCGCACCGGCCGCGGCAGGCTGCTCGTGCTCGACCGCGAAGGGCTCGCGCGTGTCTCGGAGGCATAGGGAAGCGGCCGCGCAAGGAGATGCTGGCCCGCATCAGGCCGCACGACCAGGCACGGATGTTCGCCGCACCGACGGCGCACAGACCGGCCGCTCACAATGAGCCAAGCACGATATGGGCAACGACGTCGAGGGCGCGAATGGGGGGGGGCCGGCGCCCGTCTCCCCCTCCCAAAGAGCCAGCTTGTTCGCCCATTCGAACGCTCTTTGTGGCGTTTTCATAAAGTTAGCCAGATTAAACAATATTTTTTCGTTATTTGATTTCGGTCAAGGAACTTATCGCGCGCACTCGTTATCTTTCCCCTGACAACGCAAAGAAGGACGGCCTGCGGGCCGTCACCGCAAGCTCAGGAGAAGCCATGACGCAAGGGCGCGTTCACTCGATGGAGTCGTTTGGCTCGGCCGACGGGCCCGGCGTTCGTTTTCTCGTCTTTCTCCAAGGCTGCCCCATGCGCTGCCGCTACTGCCACAACCCCGACACCTGGGCGGGCAAGGACTTCCAGCTCATGGATGCCGATGAGATCCTCGACCGAGCCGAGCGCTACCGCAGCTACTGGGGTCCCGAGGGTGGCATCACCGTCTCGGGCGGCGAGGCCCTCGCCCAGCTCGACTTTGTGACCGAGCTGTTCGAGCGCGCCCACGAGCGCGGCATCAACACCTGCCTCGACTCGTCGCTTGCGCCCTTCACCCGCGACCCCACGTGGCTCGCCAAGTTCGACCGCCTCATGGCCGCCTGCGACCTCGTGCTCGCGGACATCAAGCACATCGACCCCGAGCGTCACCGCGACCTCACCGGCCGCGACAACGCCAACATCCTCGACTGTCTGCGCTACCTCAGCGAGATGGGTGAGCCCGTCTGGATTCGCCACGTCCTCGTTCCCGGCATCACCGACGTCGACGAATACCTCGAGCGCACCCGCAGCTTCATCGAGACGCTCGACAACGTGCGGCGCATCGAGGTGCTTCCCTACCACACGCTTGGCATCTTCAAGTGGGACGAGCTGGGCCTTCCCTACACCCTGCGCGATGTCGACCCGCCCACACCCGAGCGCGTGGCCCACGCCGAGCGCATCCTTCGCGGCGAGGCGGCCAGCTAGCACCCGCGGACGGCTTTTTCGCAATCACGGTAACCCCTCGGTGCGTTCGCGCCGAGCAACAGCAAAAGCGCCGAGACTGCTCCCCCAGCAGCGGCGCAAAAAGGAGGAAACATGCAGCTAAGAGACGAGTGGAGCGGCTTTAAGAGCGGCCACTGGGTGGACGACATCAACGTCCGCGACTTCATCCAGCGCAACTACACCGCCTACGACGGCGACGAGTCGTTCCTCGCCGGCCCCACCGAGGCCACCGACAAGCTCTGGGGCAAGGTCCAGGAGCTCCAGGCCGCCGAGCGCGCCAACAACGGCGTCCTCGAGTGCGAGACCGAGATCGTCTCGGGCCTTACCGCCTACGGCGCCGGCTACATCGACAACGACCTCAAGGATCTCGAGCAGGTCGTGGGCCTTCAGACCGACAAGCCGCTCAAGCGCGCCTTCATGCCCTACGGTGGCATCAAGATGGCCCAGCAGGCCGCCGAGAACTACGGCTTCCACGTCAACGACAAGTACAACCAGATCTTCAACGAGTACCGCAAGACGCACAACCAGGGCGTCTTCGACGCGTACACCCCCGAGATGCGCGCCGCCCGCCACTCCCACGTCATCACCGGCCTGCCCGACACCTACGGCCGCGGCCGCATCGTCGGCGACTACCGCCGCGTTGCCCTCTACGGCATCGACCGCCTGATCGCCGGTAAGCAGAACGACCTTGCCCACTGCGGCGGCCGCACCATGACCGACGACATCGTGCGCCAGCGCGAGGAGATCGCCGAACAGATCCGCGCCCTCAAGGGCATGAAGGAGATGGCCGCCGCCTACGGCTACGACATCTCGCAGCCCGCCCGCGACGCCCACGAGGCCGTGCAGTGGCTCTACTTTGGCTACCTTGCCGCCATCAAGACGCAGAACGGCGCCGCAATGTCGGTGGGCCGCGTCTCCACGTTCCTCGACATCTACATCCAGCGCGACCTCGCTGACGGCAAGATTACTGAGGAGCAAGCCCAGGAGCTCATCGACCACCTCGTGCTGAAGCTCCGCATCGTCAAGTTCGCCCGCATCCCGTCCTACCAGGCGCTCTTCTCGGGCGACCCGGTCTGGGCCACGCTCGAGGTCGCCGGCCTTGGCCAGGACGGCCGCCACATGGTCACCAAGAACGACTACCGCTTCCTGCACACCCTCGAGAACATGGGCCCCGCCCCCGAGCCCAACCTCACGGTGCTCTACAGCAAGCGCCTTCCGGACAACTTCCGCAAGTACGCCGCCAAGATCTCTGTCAACACGTCCTCGATCCAGTACGAGAACGACGACGTCATGCGTCCGGTCTGGGGCGACGACTACAGCATCTGCTGCTGCGTGTCGGCCACCGAGACGGGCAAGGAGATGCAGTTCTTTGGCGCCCGCGCCAACCTCGCCAAGGCACTCAACTACGCCATCAACGGCGGCAAGGACGAGAAGTTCCTCGACAAGCAGGGCAACCACATGCAGGTTGGCCCCGAGTACGCGCCCATCACGAGCGAGTACCTCGACTATGACGAGGTCATGCACAAGTTCGACCTCATGATGGACTGGCTGGCCGACCTCTACGTCAACATCCTCAACCTCATCCAGTACATGCACGACAAGTACTACTACGAGGCCGCCGAGATGGCCCTCATCGACACCAACGTGCGCCGCACGTTCGCCACGGGCATCGCCGGCTTCTCCCACGTCGTCGACTCGCTGTGCGCCATCAAGTACGCCAAGGTCAAGACCGTGCGCGACGAGCAGGGCGTCGTCGTCGACTACGAGGTCGAGGGCGACTTCCCCAAGTACGGCAACGATGACGACCGCGCCGACGACGTTGCCGTGTGGCTGCTCAAGACCTTTATGGGCAAGATCGCCAAGCACCACACCTACCGCAACTCCGAGCCCACGACCTCGATCCTCACGATCACCTCGAACGTCGTGTACGGCAAGGCCACCGGCGGCACCCCCGACGGCCGCAAGGCGTTCACCCCGTTTGCGCCGGGCGCCAACCCCGCCTACGGTGCCGAGCAGAACGGCCTGCTGGCCTCGCTGAACTCGGTTGCCAAGCTTCCGTATGAGTACGCCCTCGACGGCATCTCCAACACCCAGACGATCAACCCGAGCGCCCTGGGCAACGACCTCGAGCAGCGCGTCACGAACCTCGTGAACGTCATGGACGGCTACTTCGCCAACGGCGCGCACCACCTCAACGTCAACGTCTTTGGTGTCGAGAAGCTCAAGGACGCCATGGAGCACCCCGAGAAGCCCGAGTACGCCAACTTCACCATCCGCGTCTCCGGCTACGCCGTGAAGTTCATCGACCTCACGCGCGAGCAGCAGCTCGACGTCATCGCCCGCACCTGCCACGACAGGATGTAGTCGGGACCGACGCCATGACAGCCACTCGGCTGGTAGGACGCCCACGGGTCACACGACCTGTGGGCGTCTATTTGTCTTGGGACACTTAAGCCCGTAGCCTTTCTGTCCCACTTTTCCTGCGGTTTGGGACACTTTAGCCCGTAGCCTTAGTGTCCCAATAGGCGGGCAACCGTGCTTTTAGACACTCCGGTCAACCTCTCGATCTGTCGAACAGAGAGACCGGCGGCACCGAGACGCGAAATTGATGCGTCTCTCTTGGCCCGCGGGAAGCTTGAGACGGCGCTGGGCTCAATACCGCCCAGCGCGGCCCTCGCAACGTCTAAGGCAACGGACGCCGGCATGGCCCTATGCCCGCTCCCAAATTCAGCGTCTTCCGTCGTGCACGCCTGGCTCCCGCCAAGATGAGCGTGGAATTCACGGAACCCCTCAGCTCCGCCAAACAGCTCCAGGAGCTCCGTAGCCGGAGTTCCGTCGTCCGCACAGTGGAGAAACTCGCCATAGCTAGACCAGGGATAGTCGCAGGATGTCGAGTAGCCCGCCTTCCAGGGGTTCTGATGGATGTAGCGGATAACGGCGGCAAGCTGGGCATCCGTCTCGATGGGAACGCTCTTGTATCTGCCCTGGAAGAGATGTCCCACGCGAGCGTGTCTCTTGTTGAAGTACATCGCATAAGATGAGCTTAGGAGCCGCATTGAGATTGCGATGTCGGCAAGCTCACCTGAGATGAGCAGATGAACGTGGTTGTCCATCAGACACCAAGCGATTAGGATCACGCCACTGTCCGCAGAGAATGATGCGCGCATCACGTCGATGTAGTGCCGCCTGTCCGCGTTGTCTTCAAATATGATTTGTTTTCCCGACCCACGGCTCATGACGTGATAGACGCCCGAGCGCGCGCCCTTCCGCTTCCCCATGCCGTACCCCTCCCCTAAGTTTTAGCAGGAGAAGTTATCACAGGCCTTGCGCACAGAAACCCAGACTCGCGCTTTATTCGGTAGCCGCAGATGCAATATCGAGATGGGACAGAAAGGCTACGGGCACATCTGTCCCAAACCGCAGGAAAAATGGGACAGAAAGGCTACGGGCTAATTTGTCCCAGGCTACTTGTGGTAGGGCTCGCCGCGACTGATCTTGCAGGCGCGGTAGACCTGCTCGAGCAGGACCACGCGGGCGAGATTGTGGGGCAGGGTGATGGGGCCAAACGAGAAGGTCTCGTTGGCACGGGCCCTCACCTCGAGCGACACGCCGTCGGACCCGCCGATGACAAACGTGAGGTCGCTCTTGCCGCGCAGGGCGAGGTCGTCGAGATGGGCCGAGAAGTCCTCGCTCGAGCGCTGCCTGCCGTCGATCGCGAGCAGGATCACGTGCGAGCGCGGCGCAATCGCGGCCAGTATTGCCTGACCCTCCTTGGCACGCGCCCCGTCAACGCCGCCGGCACGTGCCGGGTCGACGTCTGCCACCTCGCAGACCTTGATCTTGGCGTAGGCGCCCAGGCGCTTGACGTACTCGGCGCAGGCTTCCGTCCAGAAGCGCTCCTTGAGCTTGCCCACGCACACGACGGTGTAGTTCATGCGCCCCACCTTTCAAAGCAAGCGGCCCGCCATCATCGCTCAAGATGGCAAGGGCCGCCCAGCATACAGTAGACTCGAGACAGCAAACACGTACGAGAAGGACCACCGTGGGCAGCAAGAAGAGACAGGCGCGCAAGGCGCAGAGGGAGACCTTCGAGCAGTCGCTCGGCGACGAGCTCGGCAGCCTCTTTGCCCGCGAGGACGAGCGCCGCCGCCAGGCAGACGAGCAGCGCGAGCAGCAGCTGCGCCACAAGGTCTGCGAGCGCAAGAAGCGCTACCCCACGCAGAGAGACGCCAAGTTCGCCATACGCGACTGCGAGCGTCACGGCTCGCGCGACCTGCACTGCTATCGCTGCCCCTACTGCAACGGCTGGCACCTCACGCACAAACCAGCGAGGTAGCGGGTGCAGCAAGCCCCGATAACCCCGGCATTGCCACTCCCGCACGACACGGGCCGCGGCCCGCTAGACCAGCTTGATCTTCTCGATGTCGTCGCGGGAGCTCTCGCGATAGAGCGAGAAGCGGCGGCCGATGACCTGCACGACCTCGGAGTGGGTGCGCGAGGCGAGCTGATCGGCAGCCTCGCGAACGGACAGGCCGGAGCTGTCAAGCACGGAACACTTGATGAGCTCGCGGGTCTCGAGAACGTCGTTTGTCTGATCAACGACGGCCGGGGCAACGCCCTGCTTGCCCACAGTGACGATGGGGTCGAGGTGGTGGGCCATGCTACGGAGCTGGCGGATCTGGCGACCGGCAAGGGCCATGTGGTTCCTACTTTCCTTCACGCCCCGCATGCGCGGGGCATCCAAATAACCAGCTAACAATAGTGCATCATCGCGCCGGGCGAGAAGCGCGCCCGCACTCTCCCCCGCCAATGCCCACAACCCGGGCCGACTCGCGCGTCATGGGTCCGGCGCAGACCTCGCGCGTCGGCTCGATCCGAAAAGCCACCCGTGCAAAGAACAGGGCCGAGGCGAGCGCATCAACCGCACGCTCGCCTCGGCCCAAGATCGAGACTTAGGAGCCCGCTACCACTCCCTGCTGGGCTCGGGGCACACGAGCTTGTCGGCGGGAGCACCCGCGGCGTCGGACAGGCTCACGTGACGAATCGCGGGGTCATCGTAGGTGGTGTAATAGTACGTGCCCGTCTTGGCCGAGAAGCAGCTGGTGTAGAGGGTCTTCTCGAAGTCGCCGTTGCCCATGCGAGCGGCACCCTCGACCATCGCCACGCCCTCGAGCGTGCGCAGCATGCGAATCACGTTGTCGCGCTCGCCGTCCTTCTCGGGATAGTTGGCGTTGAGGAAGGCCGCCTTGACGAATCGAGAGGGCGAGTAGCAGTCGCCCGGAATGCCACGCATGCCGGCACCGGCGCCGTAAGGGGCGAGCTTGGCACCGCGCCACGTGGCCTCTCCGGGGAAGTCGTTCGTGGCCGTGATGTAGCTGCGCAGGTTCTCGAGGTGCCACTCGAGCGAGGGCTGGTTGGCGAGCACGTCAACGGGGTCATCGAGCACATGCATGCCGTCCTCGCGCGCCTCGACCACGATGCTGCGGGAGGCATCGCCGATGATCCAGTGCAGGTACGAGACGCCCAGACCCTCGCCCGCCGAGGCACCCACGATGGTCACGTCCCTCAACGCGGCCTCCGCCTCGTCCACGCTCGAGAAGTTCGCGGCAACCCACAGCGGGAACTCGTAGGCGCACACGTTGGTGCGGCCCTCCTCGGGAGCGTCGGCATAGGCCGCGTAGCCCGGGAAGTTGAGGCCCGCCACGGCCAGGCCCGCGTCGTTTCCGCAATCGAAGAACATGGGGTAGTTGAGATAGTCAACGCACATGCCAATGGCGGCATGGGCGGCCGGGGCATCATCAAGGAACTGGTAGCGGACCGGGAACCCCTTGGGCATGATGCGGACGCACTCGCCGTAGCCGCAGCTCCAGTCGAGGTTGCGGCCAAAGTACATCTCGCCGTCCTTGCCGGTAAACCTAACACCCGTGCACATGGGCACTCCCTTCGTTGCGTGTTCGCGCCTGCCACCGATGCCGCAAATCACGTCGACGGCAGGCGCAGGCGCTCGTTGTACACAACGTTTCTACCCGCCCATGCGCCCGGGCACCGACGCTTCACCGAGTCCGCACACGGACGCGACGGGCCACGTGGCATACTTTGACCTACTCAAACGGAACTGAACGGCCACGCCGCTCACCGCACATCACGCACCATCGGAGCGCACATGGCCATGAAGCACCAGTTCGTTCTCGACGACCTCATCGACAAGATATCTGCCCACCGCTGCCAGCCCGGTGACCACCTCCCCTCTGCCACGGCCCTCTGCGAGCCGTACAACGTGAGCAAGATCACCGTCAAGAAGGCGCTCGACGAGCTCGAGACGCGAGGCAACATCTCAAAGCGCCGCGGTTCGGGGTCGTTCGTGAAGATGCGCACGTCCACGTTCGAGAACTCGGGCCAGTTTGAGATGGGCCGCCACATGCTTGGCTTCAAGGCCGAGCACGAGGCGCAGGGGCAGACGGTCACCACGGAGGCGCGCGGCTTCAACGTCATCGTGCCGCCCAGGATCATTGCCGCGCGCCTGGGCATGGAGCCCGACCGCTTTGCCTATCGCATCGTGCGCGCCGTGCTACCCACCATTGACGAGTGCGCCTGGCTTGGCGTCAGGGCGACCTCGCCCCTCCTCGAGGTCGAGCAGGTGGCGTACCTCGACGGCGGACGGCCCTTTGAGTACTCGGTCTCGCGCCACCCCAACGGCTACCAATTCCGCAGCATCGCAACGAGGTAGGACAAGCCCATGAACATGCCCGACGCCAGCAACGACTGGCTCGCCGAAGCCCCGCAAGACGTGCGCATCACCACCGAGCGCCTGCTCGCCGAGGTCGATGCCTTGCGCGCCGAACAGGTCATCTACCCGCCGCAGGACGCCATCCTGCGCGCGCTTTCGCTCACCGCCCCCGCCAACGTGCGCGTCGTGATCTTGGGGCAGGACCCCTACCACGAGCAGGGCCAGGCCATGGGCCTTTCGTTCTCGGTGCAGCCGGGAACCAAGCTGCCGCCCAGCCTGCGCAACGTCTACAAGGAGATGGCCGCCGACCTGGGCTGCACGGCTCCCGCCTCGGGAGATCTTTCCTCGTGGGCGAGGCAGGGCGTGCTTCTGCTCAACACCACGCTCACGGTGGTCGAGCACAAGGCCAATGCGCACGCCAAGCTGGGATGGCAGACGCTCACCAATCACATCATCGAGCGCTGCTGCGAGCTGCCGCAGCCCGTGGTGTTCCTCGCCTGGGGTCGCTTTGCCCAGAACCTCGTCGAGGGGGCGCTCGCGCGCACCGGCGCAGGCGCCACCACGCACAAGTACTGCCTGGCAAGCACCCACCCCTCGCCCCTCTCGGCCACGCGCGCAGCAGGAGAGCTGCCCGCCTTCATGGGCTCGAGGCCCTTCTCGCGCGCCAATAAGCTGCTGGTAGACGCAGGCGCCAAGCCTATCGACTGGACAACCGCAGGCCAATAGCACGCAAAAGGCAGCATGGCACAGGACGCCCGGCTCGAACTCGCGGCCACAGCCCGTGATCGTCACGAACCAGTACTGACCATACGGCTCGAGCGCGTCCATGCGCCCCCGGCATGGGCGCCGGGTTCTTGGTGCAAAAACCGATGAGGTCAACCACGTCGAGCGAGAGGTCGTAGCGGGTGACCTGCACGGGGTTGTAGGGATTGCGCACGAGCGCGTAGCCCTCGCAGATCCGCCGCTCGAGCCACTCCGGGTAGAACGCCGGGATGTCCGCGCGCATGCCCGCCTGGATGATCAAGGCCTAGCGCTCCACGGGCTCGAACAGACCCAGCTGCTCGCAGGCCCTGAAGATGCCGTCCTCGCCGGCGGGGGCCGTCACGAGGTCTGCCACGGCTTTGAGCTCGGGCGCCGCGTTGCCCATGGCCACGCCGGTCCACTCGCCGGTGAACATCGACAGGTCGTTGATACCATCGCCAAACACCACGACGTCCGCGGGTGCGCCGCCCTCGTGGGCCAGGATCTGCCTGATGCCATAGGCCTTGTCGGCCGGCTCCACGAAGATGTACTCCTTCTGGTAGCGACACCACGGAAGCGCGGGCAGCGTCTTGAGCCTGCGCTCGTCGGGCTCGTAGCAGGCGACGTTCACCTTGTAGATCTCTGGGTAGTCGCGAGGCTCGAGTCCCGGCACCACGCGCGTCTTCTGGTAGATGTCGCGCGTGAACTCCTCGAAGCGCCCGTCGGGCGTGAAGCGCGTGTCGGAGTTCTCGACCTGGATGCTCCAGGGATAGCCCTTCTCGCGGCACTCGTCGACCAGCGCCACGCAGGCGTTGTGGTCGAGCGGGCGCACGCCCAGGAACTCGTCGTCGATGGTGACGCCGTAGCCGCCATCGCTCACCATGCTGTGAAAGCCCAGCTCATGCATGTAGTCGACGGCCAGCGCCTGAGCACGGCCCGTGGCGATGGCCAGGAAGTGACCGACCTCGCGCAGCCGCTCGAGCGCCTCGCGCGTGGAGTCGGGAACGTACTGATCGCCGGGCCTGCCAACGGCAAGCGTTCCGTCGATGTCAAAGAACAGGTACTTCTTATCCATGGAAAGCGCCTCCCGCGAATCAGCCCTGAATCACTGATTCTACGAGAGGCGCTCGCACAAACCCGCATCAAACTATCGAAAACCGGCCAACGCTAGAACGTGACGTTGCCAAACTCGCTAAGCCTGAGCCCCTCGTTGTGCTCGATGGCAAAGTTGAGGTTCCACTCGCTCGTGAACAGCAGCAGCTTGCCGCCGCGCATGTCCTCGACGCGCATGGTGTCGCGCGTAAGCGACAGGGCGCGGACCTCCTTCTCGTCCATGTCGCCCTCGATCCAGCGAATCTCGGAGAAGGGCAGCGGCTGACGGTAGACCTCGACGTGGTACTCGCTCTTGAGACGCTGCTCGAGCACCTCGAACTGCAGCACGCCCACGACGCCCACGACGACGCTCTCCATGCCGGCGCCCAGCTCGCGGAAGATCTGGATGGCACCCTCCTGGGCAAGCTCCTCCATGCCCTTCACGAACTGCTTACGCTTGAGGGTGTCGACCTGCGAGATGCGAGCGAAGTGCTCGGGGGCAAACGTGGGGATGCCCGCGAAGCGCACCGGCTGCTTGCCCGTGCAGACCGTGTCGCCAATCGAGAAGATGCCCGGGTCGAACAGGCCCACGATGTCCCCGGCATAGGCCTCGTCGACGATGGCGCGGTCGTCGGCCATCATCGAGGTGCCCGTCGCGAGCTTGAGGTTGCGCTCGCCCTGCACGTGGCGCGCCGTCATGCCGCGCTCGAACTTGCCCGAGCAGATGCGCACGAAGGCGATGCGGTCGCGGTGGTTCTTGTCCATGTTGGCCTGGATCTTGAACACGAAGCCCGAGAAGTCGTCACGGGTGGGCTCGACCGGCTCGCCCGAGATGACGTCGGTGTAGGCGCGCGGCGCGGGCGCCAGGCGCAGGAACTCCTTGAGGAAGGGCTCCACGCCAAAGTTGGTGAGCGCCGAGCCAAAGAAGGCGGGCGACAGCTTGCCGCAGGCCACGGCGTCGAGGTCGAGCTCGTCGCCGGCGCCATCGAGCAGCTCGATGTCGTCCATCAGGTTGCGGTGGTTCTCCTCGCCAATGAGCTCGTCCATGGCCGGGTCGCCCAGCTCGCACTCGATCTCGGCGACCTTCTTGGAGGCGTTGGCGTGGCCGTCGCCCTCGAAGGCGATGACGCGGCGGCTCTGGCGGTCGAACACGCCACGGAAGTTGCGGCCGCTTCCGATGGGCCAGTTCATGGGATAGGTGTTGATGCCCAGGACGTTCTCGATCTCTTCCATGAGCTCGAAGGGGTCGCGCGCGTCGTGGTCGAGCTTGTTGACGAACGTGAAGATGGGGATGTGGCGCAGGGTGCAGACCTTGAAGAGCTTCTTGGTCTGGGCCTCGACGCCCTTGGCGCCGTCGATGACCATGACCGCGGCGTCGGCCGCCATGAGCGTGCGGTAGGTGTCCTCGGAGAAGTCCTGGTGGCCAGGGGTGTCGAGGATGTTGACGCAGGCGCCGTTGTAGGTGAATTGCAGCACCGAGGAGGTGACGGAGATGCCGCGCTCCTTCTCGATGTCCATCCAGTCGGAGACCGCGTGCTTGGAGCTGCTCTTGCCCTTGACCGAGCCGGCCGTCTGGATGCTGCCGGTGTAGAGGAGGAGCTTCTCGGTAAGGGTGGTCTTGCCGGCGTCAGGGTGCGAGATGATCGCGAACGTGCGGCGGGATGAGATCTGGTCCGAAAGAGATGACATGCGGTTCCTTTGTTGCGCTTGCGCTGATGTGCCTCACGTATTGTAGCGGGTGGGGCGCACGGCACGTGTGCCAGGGGCGGTCGTGCGCCGCGTGCCCCACGTTTCCTACAGGTACGTGACGGTCTGGTCGAGGGGCTTGCGAGAGCCGTGGTTGGACAGCGGGCGGCATCGACATCGGCGGGCGCTTGCGCGATATGGAAGCAACGCGGCGTCGCGAGCGGCCTTCTCGCCTAGCCTAGCAGCTGCTTGACCTCGCCGAGCGTTGCGGCAAAGGAGATGCCCCTCTGGCGCTCGGTGGTGGAGAGGCCCATGCACACCATCTTGGCGAGCAGTGCCTCGAGCTCATCATAGAAGCCGTTGAGGTTGTAGAGCACGCACGGGCGATCGATGTGGCCCAGGCATACGTTGCTGATAATCTCAGAGATTTCCTCGAGCGTGCCGGTACCGCCCGGGAAGGCGATGAAGGCGTCTCCCAGATCGATCATCTTGGCGCGTCGCTCGGGAATGTCGCGCGTGACGATGAGGCGCGTGACGCCCTCGTGCTGGAGGTCGGCTTCGATAAACTCCTGCGGCTCCACGCCCGTGACCTCGCCGCCCGTGGCAAGCACCGCGTCGGCCAGCTCGCCCATGAGGCCCGCGCGCGAGCCGCCGTAGACCAGGTCGTTGTCGCTGGCGCCAATCCAGGTGCCCAGCTCGCGCACCGCGCATGCGAGCGCGGGGTCGTTGCCGCTGTTGGCGCCCAGGTAGACCGTTATGTTCACGTTGCCTCCGCTCTCCCCTTGCCCCAGGGCCGCCGCACGCGCTCGCTTACAGAAGCGTAAGTTGCCGCCGTGGTGGCCGTACGGCGTTGGTCATGAGGCAAACGCCTCGAAGCCAACTCATCCAAGGGGATGTCTTTTGGCCATTGCTCGTTAGGGAACGGCGAATAGCAGCACGCAGGGGTACGCCCGCAGGCGGCCCGATGTTGTTGTGCCGTTCCCTCCCGTCATTCTTACCCATCAAACCATGACAGGACGAACAATGATGAAGAAGAGCGACCTTCCCAAGTCGAGCACGCTTAGCGAATCCCTCGTGCACGCCTAGATCATGGGCCCCAGCCCGCTCAAGCTTTGCGAGGAGCTGCTCGATGGCACCAGCCCCAGGCCCGTCACGCTCACCTGCGACCTTGGCAGCGGCGCGAGCATCACGAGCGCCCTGCTCGTGCGCGAGTGCGGCCTCGATGTCTACGCCGTTGACCTGTGGAGCGACCCCGCCGAGAACCGCGTTTTCTTTCGCGGGCCTGGCATCGATGACGCAACGACTCACCCATCAAGGCCGACGCTTCGCAGGGGCTTCCCGTGGCACGTGAGTTCTTTGAGTGCGTGGTGAGCATCGACTCGTACAGCTACTACGAGCGCGACCCGCGCTACCTCGACAAGCGTCTGCTGCCCTACGTGCGGCGCGGCGGCATGCTCTACCTCTCGATTCCCGGCATGGTACGCGACTGCCACGGTAACCTGCCGGATTGCCCGCTTGCATCGTGGACGCCCGAACAGCTCGAGTACATGCATGACCTCGCCTGGTGGCGCGCGATGATTGTCCGGTCGAACGGTGCCGAGATCGTCGACATGCACGAGATGGGCTGTACACGCGAGGCCTGGGCAGACTGGCTCGCCTGCGACAACGAGTACGCGGTGGGCGACCGCGCGGCCGTCGAGGCGAGCGCGCTCGAATTACTCGACACGCTCGCGATTGTACTGCGCAAGCTGTAGGGGCTCGTTGTGACGGGCACCGCGACCAAGTTCGGGGGTTGCGGCGCCCCACCTGCATGCCTAATCAACTTTTTCGTGCTTAATTGCGTAAACGCCGCGTATCGCTTGCAAACTCGCCTTAAAACCCCAGTTGGCGAAGGTTGCATTTTGGGCTCTATCCAAGCCAATGCAAAACGAGCACGAATAAGTTGATTAGGGCTACAGGCGGCGAGCTTGCACCTGTCCGCAAGCAGCAAGTTCACGCCAGGGCGACATGCCTGCGGGTCAGGCGCCCCGCCTCTCGCAGGCGATGCGCAAGCGGCGCAGGAACTCCTCGCAGGTGCGCGAGCGCAGCCGATACTTCTTCCAGACCACATACGAACCAATCGACACGGGCGGGTCGAGCGGAATGGACCGCAGGTTGTCGTCGTTGAGGTGGAACAGGTGGTCGATGCTCGTGGCGCAGAGCCCGCCCCTCTTGACGAGCCACGTCGCGTTGCCCGCGAGGTCGTGCGGGCCCACGATGTTGAGGTCCTCGCGGCGAACCCTGCCGCCCGACCACTCCTCGAAGTCGATGTCGCGGTTGGTGGTCCTCGAGCTCACGATGAGCGGCATGCGCGCGAGCACCTCGGGCGTCACCGCGTCGAGGCCTGCCCGCTCGCTGTTGGCCGCGACCACGACGCCGCTGCGGTCTGTCACCGGCAGATGCACCCACTCGTACTTCTCGAGCTTTACCGGCTCGAGGAGCAGGGCAAAGTCGAGCGGGCCACGCTCGAGGCGCTCCTCGACCGTGTCAGCGTTACCCGTGAACAGCCCGCAGGTCACGCGGGGGTGCTCGCGACGCAGATCGGCAAAGACCTCGGCGAGTACGCTCATGGCCTGCGTCTCGCCCGCGCCAATGCGGATGTTTCCGGCAAGCTCGTCTCCGCGGTCGGTGATGTCGCGCTCGGTCTGGTCTACCAACGACACGATCTCCTCGGCGCGCTGGCGCAGGCGCATGCCGTCCTCGGTGAGCATGGTCGCCCGGTTGGTGCGGTCGAGCAGCGTGCACCCCAGCTCGCGCTCGAGCTCATTGGGCACTGTCAGGAGCAGGGCATCCTCGGGCCTACTCGCCCATCGCGCACGGCATGGTGCTCGACAACCCGCTCGTGGTCGAGACGGCCGCCCGCTACGGCGTTACCTCTGCGCAGCTGTGCATGCGCTCCTGCTTCAGCTGGACCTGCTGCCGCTGCCCAAGACCGCCAACCTCGCCCGCATCGCCAACAACGCCGAGGCGGGCTTCGAGATTTCAGCCACGGACATGGACGCGCTCGAGACCGCCAAACACGTCCACGACTACGGCGACTCGAGCTTCTTCCCCGTCTTTGGCGGCAAGCTGTAGGCGCTTGCGAGGCCGCGCCGACAGCGGCGCAGATTGGGCCGCAACCGCAGGCATCGCATTTCTTGCACGGCTCGTACGATGGGCAAGTAATAGCAGGAAAACGCACACGTCATCATGCATGACACCGAAAGGAAGCAACCATGGCAATCAAGCAGACCGCCGGCCACGACGCCCACGGAGACTGGGCACCCGAGTTCGCCCACCTCAACGACGACATCCTCTTTGGCGAGGTCTGGAACCGCGACGACAAGCTCTCGCTCAAGCTGCGCTCCGTCGTGACCATCAGCGCGCTCATCGGCAAGGGCATCGTCGACAGCTCGCTCAAGTACCACCTGATGAGCGCCCGCAAGAACGGCGTCACCAAGTCCGAGATGACCGAAATCCTCACTCACATCGCCTTCTACGCCGGCTGGCCCAACGCCTGGGCCGCCTTCAACATGGCCAAGGAGGCCTACGCCGACGACGCGGCCGAGGCCGAGGGCCACGGCGGCTTCTTTGGCCTGGGCGAGCCCAACGACGCCTTTGCGCAGTACTTCATTGGCCAGAGCTACCTCAAGTCCCTCACCGGCCCCGACGCCTACCTGCCCATCCACAACGTGACGTTCGAGCCGGGCTGCCGCAACAACTGGCACGTCCACCACGCCACGGCCGGCGGCGGACAGGTCCTCATTTGCGTCGAGGGCGAGGGCTGGTACCAGGAGGAGGGCAAGCCCGCCCAGAGCCTCAAGCCCGGCGACGTCGTGGAGATTCCGGCCAACGTCAAGCACTGGCACGGCGCCAAGAAGGACTGCTGGTTCAGCCACCTCGTCTTTGGCTTCCCGGGCGAGAACTGCTCCAACGAGTGGCTCGAGCCCGTCGACGACGAGCAGTACAACGCCCTGTAACGAACACGAGTGGGACAATGGCCCCGTAGGCTCCTTGTCCCACTTTGGACAAGGAGCATGCATGAGCAGCAAGAAGATGCTGGTTGTCTACTACAGCTGGTCGAATGGCAACACCGAGAGAATCGCCGAGCAGCTGGCCAACGTCTGCGACGCCGACCTCGAGCGCATCGAGACCATCGAGCCCTACCCCGACGACTACGACGAGACGGTCGAGCAGGGCCACCGCGAGGTCAACGAGGGCGTCATGCCAGCCATCGAGGGCCTCGAGCACGATCCGGCGGACTACGACGTCATCGCCGTGGGCACGCCCACCTGGTGGTACACGATGGCCCCGGCCGTGAAGACCTTCCTGGCCGAGAACGACCTTGCGGGCAA
This sequence comes from Parolsenella sp., assembly GCF_982402205.1. Taxonomy (NCBI): domain Bacteria; kingdom Bacillati; phylum Actinomycetota; class Coriobacteriia; order Coriobacteriales; family Atopobiaceae; genus Parolsenella; species Parolsenella sp. Next base: position 33,373 of record NZ_CEVYAT010000001.1, read on the forward strand.
GACGGTCGTGGCCTTCCAAACCAACGGCGGCTGGTCCGGCTCGGTCATCGACGACATCGAGGGCGCCTGCGCAGGCGCCGCGTTTGGCCCGAGCATGGAGGTCCAGTTCGACTCCACCGGCGGAGACGAGCAAGTGACACCGCAGGCAGACGTCGACGCCTGGATCGAGCGCGTCAAGGCGCTCTAGGCCGCAAACAACAGAACGGGAACGCCAAGCAAGCGCAGGGCGGCAAGGGTCCAGTCCCCTTGCCGTCCTGCGTTATCGTTTCCCTGGCAAGGGTAGATTGTCCCAAAACCGCAAAGGCACTCGAGGCGACCCATGGATTCTGAGCAACAGGCGCAACACAATGAGACGCGGAGGCTCGCGCGCGAGCTTCTCGGCCACGCGCGCAGCTTCTTTAGGCGCACGTTCAACATTCGGGAGGGTCGCGCACCCTACGCCGTCATCCGCAAGCGTTTCGTGAACGGCGCCCGCCTCAACGGGACACACCTGTGCATCCTCATCGTGGCGATGCTCATCGCCTGCATCGGCCTCGACACGAACTCCGACATCGCCATCGTTGGCGCCATGCTCATCTGCCCGCTCATGGGGTCGGTGCTCGCCATGGCCTACGGCGTCGCCACGCTCGACCGCCGCCTCACGGCAGAGGCCGTCGCGGGACTCGTCGTGCAGATGGCGCTCTGCCTCGTGACCTCGACGATCTACTTCAGGCTCTCGCCCATCGCATCGACCACGGCAGCCCTCGTCGACAACTCGACCCCCACGGTCTGGGACCTTTCCATCGCCCTGGCCGGAGGCTTCGCGGGCGGCCTGGGCAACTCGCGCAACCAGGAGCCCGCAACGCTCATCTCGGGCGTCGCCGTGGCCACGGCCCTCATGCCGCCGCTGTGCGCCGCGGGCTACGGTATCTCGATCTCGGACGCGTCGTTCTTCCTCGCCGCCCTCTACGAGTTTGGCATCAACGTGGTCTTCATCGCGCTCGCAGCCGAGGCGGTGCTGTTGGCGCTTCGCGTGCCGCTCCACCGCGACCTCAACGACGACGGCATCGTCGACCCCGAGGAGGCCTGGCTCACCGACAAGCTCTCGCGCAGGGTGCGCCGCTGCGTGGTTCTGGGAACCATCGTCTTCGCCATCCCCTGCGTGGCACTCACGGCAGGCTCGATTGGCTCTGCGAGCGAGGGCGTCGAGGACGGCTACGGCGTCACGGAGACGACGCGCGAGCTCCAGGCGATTCTCCCCGGCTTCGAGAACTATACGGTTGGCGTGGACGTCTTCTCTGGCAGCGGGGATGACGGGGCCGTCACGCGGCAGACCGTCGCCCGCGTAGCCACCGACGAGCCGCTCGACGCGCACGAGCGAGAAACCGCCGAGAAGCTCATCCGCCTCAACGTTCCCCAGCTCGATCGCGTGGAGTTCACCCCGTAGCCTTGCGGCAGACCCTAGCGACGAGGGGCCGCGAGCATGGCCGCGCGCCACCGGCTAGCGGCGAGGGGACGCGAGCCCCTCGCACCGAAAGACCTTGCTCGCCACGGCCTCGTACTCGGCCGCCTTACGCACCTTCCTCATGGCGCGCTCTATCGCGCGCGGATTGGCAAAGAGGCCCTTCGCGTAGCTCCACCACTCCTTCATCCGAAAGACGGCGTTGCCACCCAACTCGGCCTCATAGGCGCCATAGAGCTCGTCGTGGAAGCGCTCGAGCTCGGGTATCGAGGCGGCGGGGCCTCCCCCGATCATGCGCGCAAGGGCGGGATTGCCCACGAGGCCCCGGCCAAGCATCACGTGGCGCGTCTGCGGGAACGCCGCCACCAGGCTCGCGAAGTCGCCGGCCGAGAAGATGTCGCCGTTGTACGCCACGGGAAACGGCGCCCTCGCCAGCGCCTCGCCGTAGGCCTCCCTCCGCACGGCGCCCCGGTAGTAGTCCTCCCTCACGCGCGGGTGCACGATGAGCTCGGCCAGGGGAAGGCGGCAGTACAGCGCGAGGATCTCATCGAACTCGTCGTCCGAGGCAAAGCCGATCCTCGTCTTGACCGAGACGGGCAGCGGCGACCTCTCGCAGACGTCTTGGAGAAGCGCCTCGAGGGCGGGCAGGTCGCGCAGGAGCCCCGCCCCTCGGCCCTTGCCCGTCACCGTGCCCGACGGGCACCCCACGTTGAGGTTGACCTCCGCATAGCCCATCTCGGCAAGCAGCCCGGCCGCCCAGACGAACTCGTCGGCATCCTTGGTGAGCAGCTGCGGGACCACGTCGAGGTCGCGGTCGCCCTCCTGGCAGAGCTCCCTGGCATAGCGGCTCGCAAAGGGGTGTCCCACGCGCGGCGGAATGAGGAAGAGCGTGTAGTAGCGGTCGAGTCTCCCAGCAGCGGGCATGGACTGCGCGGAACACGTGCCCCGTCACGCCCTCCATGGGCGCCAGCGACAAGATCATGCCAACCCCCTACGCCCGGGCGTGGTCGAGGTAGCCCTCGGGAATCTGCTGGCCCTTCTCGCCCACCACCACGGCGTACCAGTGGCCCCACTCGTGAGTGGGCTTGCGCAGCTGGCAGGCCAGGGTGAGCTTGGTCTCGCCCTCCACGCGAAAGAACGCGCCGCCGTCGCGCAGGGCGGCCAAGCGCTCGCCGTCGATCCAGAAGCACATGAACGGTGCCTCGAACGAGTCGGTGAGGGCGTCCGCCTCGCTGTTGTAGACGTAGCAGAAGAGCGCCCGGTCATGGCCGCGGGCCAGCAGGTCGACCTCGCTCGCCTTGAGCTTGAAGTAGACGGTGGTGATGGCGTCGGGCTTGTCGCCCTCCTCGCGCACGTCGGTCACGGCGGTCTTCACCTGGAAGAAGAACGTCTCGGGTACCACCGAGGGGTTCTCGAGGCGGGCCTTGAGGTTGAGAGACACGACGTCGATGCCCATGTCTGCGGGCGGGCGCAGGGCGTCGAGGCCGTTGCGATACAGCGAGCTCATGAGCTGGTGCTCGCCGGTGTAGCCGTTGTAGAGCAGGTCAAAGAAGTTCTGGGCCATGGGTCCTTCCTGGCGATTCATCAATGGTCTAACAGCAGCGCACGGCGAGTGGCAGAGGGCCGGAGCCCCATGACAGGGGGACGTGCCTTTTGTCATATGACAGGGGGACGTGCCTTTTGTCATATGACAGAGGGCACGGCCCCCTTGTCATATGCTGGCGCTATCGCTTCCAGTCCGCAAAGTAGGGACCAAGGGTGCCGGCGGCGGTACGGGCAAGGGCGCCCGCGGCTCGCGTCGTCGAGCGCGGACGCCCTCCTCGCCCCCTTACGCAACGTCGGCGGCATGGGCGGCCTCCCAGTTCTGCTCGAACGTCGCACCGGGACCAAGGCAGCGGCCCTCAAGGTCGCAGTCGGGGCAGAAGCACACGTTGCCGCGAGAGTCAACGCAGTAGTCCGCGGAATCGATCTCCTCCCAGCCGTCGAGCGCGTAATCGGACGGGCCAGCCCCCAACTCCTCACTCAGGAGGCATGCCTCGTAGCTCGGGTGGCTCTCGAGCACGTAGGCAGGCTCGCAGACGCCACGCTGGCCGCGCTCGAAGTACCACCAGCTGCCGGCCGGCGTCTCGAGCAGGCTCGAGGGGGTGCGATTGGCGCGCAGCGAGAAGTAGCGAGCCGTGGCCTCGTCCTGGAAGCCCAGCACAAGCTGGCGGTCGCAGTTGCCAATGATCGAGTTGGCCTCGGCCTGGCCGTAGCGAGCCTCGAGCTGGCTCACCGTCTGGCAGATGACGGTGCAGCTGATCTCGCGGCTGCGCACCACGGACAGCACGCGGTCGAACCCCGGCAGCGTGAGGTTCGCAAAGACGTCGAGCATGAAGCGCACGGGCACCGGGAGGCAGCCGCCCTCGCACTCCGTGTCGGCGAAGTCGCACAGGGTCGAGAAGGCCTGGCGCACAAAGAGGCTCGTGAGCGGCGCCAGACTGTCGTCGAGGTCGTCCATCGTCACGAAGACGGCGGTCTTGCCCACGCCCAGCTCGCGGAAGTTGAGCTGACGGGGGTTGCGGAACGACGCGAGGGCGCTGTCGAACGTCAGCGGCAGGAGGTTTGCCGCGATGATGCCCATGATGCTCGCATGCATCCTCTCGGCGCGCGCCGTGGCCTTGGCGCGGCGATAGAGCGACACGGCGTAGGACTCGGGGTCCTGGCGGCGCAGGTCGCGGAAGAGCTCGTCGGCATCGCCCGCGCAGGCGGCCTCGAAGACCTTGACGACCGAGGCCATGTTCCACTCGTGGTCGGGCAGCGCCTCGAAGACGTAGGCGATGTAGCTTGCAAGGTAGTTGGCCGAGGCAACGCCCCAGAAGGGATCGTTGCCCATGTCGTCCTTGGAGCAGATGGCGCTCGCGATGGCGATGATGTCCTGCGCGAGGGGCCTGCCGTGGCTCCAGCGCACGTTGTTGAGCGGGTCGTAGCCGATGGTGCCCTCCATCGTGGTGAAGTCGATGGTCTCGACCTGGTACCCCTGGCTACGCAGGTAGGGGCCCATCTCGGAGGCGAGGCGGCCCTTCGAGTCGAGAACAACGTAGGAGCCGCGCGCCTCGAGCAGGTTGGGCTTGAGGTGGTTGCGGGTCTTGCCGCCGCCCGAGCAGCCCAGGACGAGCACGTTGTTGTTGAGGCCCGTCTCCCACGAGTCAAGCGGGGAGGTGCGATTGGCGGTGAGGATGAGGTCACCCGCGTAGGCGGAGCGATCCTCGGAGGTGGTGGCGACGGTGTTGGCCATGGTGGTTCTCGCAATCTGCGTGACGTGCACGCGTTGGTGTTTGTGCTGGTAGATGTGGTGCACTGCGGTGGCCGGCGTAGCGCCTAGAGGGTCGTGACGACGCGGTCGGCGAGGCCCGCCTCGACGGCGGCCGTGGCCTCGAAGTAGGTGTCGCGCGAGGTGAGCTCGAAGACCTGCTCCAGCGACATGCCGCTGTGGCGCGAGATGACCTCGGCCGTGATGTCACGGATGCGCATGAGGTCGTCGGCGCGGGCCTTGACCGAAAGCGCGCTGCCGCCGATGCCCCCACCGATGAGCGGGTCGTGAATCATGACGCGGCTGTGGGGCAGCATCTCGCGCTCATCGCCGGCGATGAACAGCAGCGCGCCCATACTCGCCGCCATTCCCAGGCAGACGGTACGGATGGGGCAGCTCACGGCCTGCATGGCGTCATAGAGGGCAAGGCCGCTCTGGACCTCACCGCCCGGGCTGTTGATGTAGAGCGTGATGAGCGCCTTGGCGTCCTGTCGCTGCAGGTAGATGAGGCCGCGAATGGCGGCGGCACAGGACTCGGCGTCGACGGCGCAGGTGAGCTCGAGCTCGCGGGAGGCGAGCATCTCGTCGCGGATGTCAAAGCTGGTGATGCCCTCGGCGGTCTCGCGCAGGACCTGCGGGACGTAGGTGATGGAGTTGCACATGGCGGTTCCTTTCGCAGTTGGCGTGCATGGGTACGCGGCAGGGGCTAGCGACACCGCCATGGCCGTCTTGCGGCACAGCGGTATGCGTCATCGGCTCTCGCCATCTATGCGGTTGGGTTTCCTTGAATTGTGGGCGCGCCAACTCCAGATGCCGACTTGCACCGTCGGGGCGCGCTCGCTCCCTCAACTCCATGCGCCGATGTGCGCCTTCGGGAGGGAGAATGTATGGCCGCACTCTAGCATGCCGCCCTGGATGGAGCAAGAGATTTTTGCACGCTATCGGACATTAATCGTAGATAGCGACAAGCGGCCTGTGGGAAGTATGACGGGGTATAAGCGGGGGTGCCTAACGCGGCATGCGGCACGCGCCAAGACGAGCGGCAGGGCACCCCGCTCCGCCGCGCGATGGCATAATGCCCCGTAGCCCACCCCGACGACCTGGAGGAGACCATGACGGAATTTCGACCGATGCGCAGGAAGAGCCGCGCCATCACCGACGACGAGGCCCGCGAACTGCTGCTTAACGAAAAGCGCGGGGTGCTTGCCGTGAATGGCGACGAAGGCTACCCCTTTGCGCTGCCGCTCGACTACCTCTACGAGCCGGGCGAGAACCGCATCTACTTCCACGGCGCCAAGCAGGGTCACAAGGTCGACGCGCTCGCCAAGAGCGACAAGGTCTGCTTCACCGTCTTTGGCGGCGACTTCCACAAGGAGGGCGAGTGGACGCCCTACGTGCGCAGCACGGTTGTCTTTGGCCGCTGCCGCCTCGAGAACGACCCCGAGCTCGCCGTCCAGAAAGTCCGCGAGCTCGCGCTTCGCTACTACCCCACCGCCGAGGAGGTCGAGGCAGAGATCGCAAGCGGTATCGCCGGCATGCAGCTCTACGTCATCGAGATCGAGCACCTCACGGGCAAGCAGATCAAGGAGAAGTAGGAGGGCGCGGGGCCCGACAGCGAATTTTTGCGTCAAGTCGGTAACCTCTTTGGCACCCGCCGAATAGCACCGCTTTTGTTCCCGCAAAACCGCAGGTAGAGAGCGAGCGCATTCTTGCCTATTCGGCCAAACGATGGTTAGGTTACCTATTTGATGCACTTTTTTATAAGGGACAACCGCGGACACGCCCCAAGGTCCATCACAAGGCACGAATAAGGCCCCGGAGTCGCAAGCGGCGCGGCTCCGGGCCCTCCTCGTCAAGCGATTTCAGCGGTCTAGTGCCTCATGCGGCTCGAGACGATGCGGCAAGCGCCCGTTACGGTGTAGCCGCCGGCGCTCGCGGGAACGAGGCACGACTCGGTAAAGCCCAGGTGCACGCTACCCTCGGCGGAGGACACCTCGCACTCGCCCGCAACACAGGTCAGCACGCGATAGCAGCCGTTCATCTCCTCAGTGAAGCTCTCCGGGATGTCGTGGATGTCGATGACGAACAGGTCGTCGTCGGCGGTGCCGCGCACGGTCTTGGCGGGAGCGGCGGCATCGAAGGTGCCCAGGTGAAGGGGCTCGGGCTGGGGACGCACGTCGAGCACGTCAAAACCCTTCTCGACATGGAGCTCGCGGCCGCGGCCCCAGTCGCACAGGCGATAGGTCGTAAAGCCCAGCGTGCCAATCTCGACGGCGAAGATGCCCGCACCATAGGCGTGCAGCGTGCCAGAGGGCACGACGATGAAGTCGCCCTCGGTAACGGCGACGCGGCGGCCGTACTTGTCGCCAATGGTGTCGTCGGCGGCAGCGGCACGCAGGGCCTCGACGTCGTCGGTGATCGAGCCCGCGATGAGCGTGGCACCCGGATCGGCCTCGAACACGTACCAGGCCTCGGCCTTCTCGTGATCGTCCTCGTGCTCCTGGGCATAGGCCTCGTTGGGGTGCACCTGCACCGAGACGGTCTCCTTGGAGTCGAGCAGCAGCGTCTGGGTCACGCCATCATCGTCGGAGTCGCCGATGACCTCGGCATGGTGCGTGCGGATGAGCTCGTCGAGCGGGGTGCCGTCGTACTCGCCGCCCTTGACCGAGGTAACCATGCCGCGGTGAGCGGTGAGGTCAAAGCCCTCGCCGTAGAGGGTGTCGCCCTCAAGGCCACGAGCCTTGTTGATGCGGTCGCCCGACCAGATGGGTGCGATGTAGTTGGTGTTGAACAGAAGCGGGCCCATGCGATGCCTCCCGAGTTGGATTTGGCGGCCTTGTCGGCCTTGGCATCAGTATAAGTCATTACATAGCAGCACGCTTACTAATGGCTTATCTAACATATGAGCGCACGAATAGAGCGGCAGGCGGAGGTACGCAGCACCAGAAGACAAGTTCGGGAAGCCGTAGTCCCAACGCCTCGCCTGACGGCGCCAGCTTGCAAAGCAAAAGCTCATTCGCTTGGCAGGCGGGCCGGACATATTTCCAAACCCGCCCGCCATAGCCCAAGAACTTCTGCGCGAGAACCACGAGCGCTGCAATTGCCTCTCGTAAATTTGCCGGCCACCGCAACCAGTTCGACGCCCGCTCCAACTGGATCGAGCAGCTCACCAACGCCGCGGGGCAGCTCTGCCTGCTGTTGGCTCTGCTGCTCGCGCACCAGAACCCGCGACCCGGCAGCAGCGAGCGCCGGTGACACGATGCCGCCCCGATTGCGAGCCTAGTGCCCCAACCCGTCGTCAACGCCAATAACGTGCAGGTCGTCGCCATCGACGGTAAACGACACGTCAAGCCCCGCGTAGGCCAGGTGGTAGATGCGCTCGGGCTCGTGCTTGCTGCCCGCACGCCGCGGGTCTTGGCGCAGCACCTCGATGAGTCCCTCGACCTTCTCGGCAGGAACGCGGGAGCGCGGGCCCTCTGGGAAGTCAACGGCCAGCTCGTGCCAGGGGTTGTCGTCAATCCATCCGCCCGTGGCGTCTGGGTGGCAGTCCGCAAAGGGAATGTAGGGCTTGATGTCGTAGATGGGCGTGCGGTCGCGCAGGTCGGCGCCCAAGACGTGAATGACGGGACCCGCGTCCGTGAGTTCGACATGGTCGAGCCTCACGCAGGTGAGACCCAGGCCGTTGGGCCTGAAGGGGCTCCTCGTGGCAAAGACGCCCACGTGTTCGCTGCCGCCCAGGCGCGGGGGCCGCACGGTCTTGGACCACTTGGCGGGCGCCGCAACGCGCTCGGCGGCGGAGGCATCGGCCGCAACGTCGGCGGCGGCACCGCCCGGCACGCCATTCTCAAACTGCCAGATAAGCCACAGGTGCGAGAAGCGCTCGAGCCCCGAGACGGCCGCCGCACTGGCGTACGCCGGCTCGAAGACGATGCGTCCCTGCAGGTGAGGGGCCAGAAAGCTGTTGCGCGGGATGCCAAACTTCTGCGGCAGGTCCGTGCGTATGTGGGCGATGGGTTCCATGGCCACGATTGTAGCGTCCCCGGCCCAGAGCGAGAATATGGCACCGGAGAACCTACGTCCGAGGCAGCATCGCGTCATGGCACCAGAACAGTTCGACAAAGCGACAAGCCACTGGACCAGCAGGGAGGCCAACGCCAAGCGCACGCCCCAGCGCCTCGGCAATCTGGCTGCGGCACGAGTTGTGCACGCAGACAAACACCACGCGCGGCCTACTCACCGCGCACCAGCTCCTGATAGTTGGTGCCCCACGTCACCATCGACTCGATGAGCGGCATGAGCGAGGCGCCTAGCTCGGTCAGCGAGTACTCCGTGCGGACCGGTGTCTCGGGGACGACCTCGCGGTTGATGAGCCCCGCGGCCTCCATCTCCTTGAGGTTCGACGACAGCACCTTCTGGCTGATGCCCGGAATGGCGCGGCGCAGCTCGTTGAAGCCAAACGGCCTCACCTCGAGCTGCTGAATCACGTAGATCTTCCACTTGTTGCCAAACAGCTGAAAGCACGTTGCCACCGGGCACGGCGGCAGCTCGTCCTTGGTAAGCATGGGACTCTCTTCCTCACGCTGTAATATCCCACGGCGCGCCCAAGCTGAAACCTAGTCACCTTTAGGTAACTAGGGAATAGATTTGTGCGCTCTTTTGCGAGCCGCACGCCTCGTCCATCCTTATATCGTGCGAGAAGTGCCAAAGGAGATGCCGTCGTTGGCCCAAATACCGCGAGTTCAGTGGCGTGCGCAACTACATTGCCCTCGTGGGCAAGAAGGGCCCCAGCCTCGACGAGGATTGTGGCTACTTGGGCGAGAAGCTCGTGCTTCTTGCTCAACAGCTGGGCCTCAACACCTGCTGGGTGGGCATGACGTTCAAGAGGGTCAAGGGTGCCTTTGAGGTGGCACCAGACGAGGAGCTCTGCATCGTGATCTCGCTGGGGTACGGCACCACGCAGGGCGTTGCGCACAAGGTCAAGGCCGCCAGCGAGGTCTCGAACGTGACCGAGAGCTCCCCCGCGTGGTTCCGCCGCGGCGTCGAGGCCGCCCTGCTCGCCCCCACGGCCATGAACCAGCAGAAGTTCACCCTCACGCTTGCGGGCAACAAAGTGCAGGCTAAGGCCGCAACGGCATTCTTCTCCAAGGTCGACCTGGGCATCGTCAAGTACCACTGCGAGGTTGCCGCCGGCGCGGAGAACTTCACCTGGGCCTAGCGACGCAAGCGGAGGCGACAGCCACATGGCCACCGCCTCCGCCATCTTGGGACAATAGAACCCGGAGCTATTCTGCCCCACTTTATCTGCGGTTTTATCAAAGGTTGGGGCAATAGCCCGCGGGCTCATTGTTCCAGCCTTGCTACTTAGTGCATGAAGACCATGCGCAGGGTGCCCGCCACGATGAGGAGCAGGCCGCCCGCCGAGCGGCGGCTGAGCTTCTCGCCAAAAACGAGCCACGAGAACGCGATGGTCGCGAGGATGCTCAGCTTGTCGATGGGCACCACCACGCTGGCGAGGTCATCTTGCAGCGCACGGTAGTAGCACAGCCACGAGGCACCCGTCGCCAGGCCAGAAAGGCAAATAAACGCCAGCTCACGGCAAAGAGCGCCACCAACTTGTTCTTCATGAGCCCACCATCCATCTACGTAGCGTCGAGATGGGCAAACTATCGCGCTCGGGCCGTGACGCAACCGCGACATGCACGCAAGGCGGCAGCCCGGCGCCCAAGGAGGGGCCGGCAGCCCTCCGTAAAATAAGTAGAAGGCCCTCCGCAAATAAAAGTCGCGTCAAGTCGGTAACCTCTGGCGAGAACGGCGAGCAGCTCCCCCGTTTCGCCATTCGTCACCTGGGCTTTTGCCGCCAGACAACGGCGTCTACTCGGCAAGGCCCAAGTAGGTTACCAATTTGACGATGTTTTTGGGGTCGCGGCCATCCGCACGCGCCAATCGGCAAGCAGACACCCGCAGAGGGTCAACGCCGAAAGGCACATGTGCCGCCCATCGCCCCAGCTAGAGGTAGCGGCCGGTAACGCTCTCGGGGCACGCGGCGACCTGCGCGGGCGTGCCGCACGCAACGATGCGGCCACCGGCCTCGCCGCCACCCGGACCCATGTCGATCACGTAGTCGGCATTGTTGATGAAGTCGAGGTCGTGCTCGACCACCACAACCGTGGCCCCCTGCTCAACCAGGCGCTGGAACACCCGCAGCAGCGTCTCGACGTCGCGCGGATGAAGGCCAATCGTAGGCTCGTCGAACACGAACACGGCATCGTCCTGGCCGCGGCCCATCTCGCTTGCGAGCTTGAGACGCTGCGCCTCGCCGCCCGAAAGCGCAGGCGTTGCCTCGCCGAGCGTAAGGTAGCCAAGCCCCAGGTCGTGCAGGGTCTGCAGCTTTTCGCGAGCGCGTTTGAGGTCGGCCACGTGCGGCAGGGCCTCGTCGACCGACAGGCTCATGAGTTGCGGCAACGATAGCGCCTCGCCCTTGGCCCGCTTCTTCTCAATGCGCTTGATTGTGCCGGCGAGCGTGCCATAGCGCGTGCCCCGGCAATCGGGACAGGCTATGTCGACGTCGGGCAGAAACTGCACGTCGAGCGAGATCTGGCCCGTTCCGTCGCAGGTAGGGCACCTGAGGCTGCCCGTGTTGTACGAGAAGGCGCCCGGCTTGAGCCCAGCTTCGCGCGCCACATCGGTGCGCGCATAGGCGCGGCGCAAGTCGTCGAGCACGCCGCTGTAGGTGGCGACGGTCGAGCGTACGTTAATGCCAATGGGCGTGGCGTCGATGAGGTTCGCGCGACTGATGCCCGCCGCCTCGAGCGCGGTAACGTGCGACGGCAGCGGCTCGCCCGCCGCAATTGCCGTAAGCGCCGGGATGAGCGTCTCGAGCACGAGCGTGGTCTTGCCCGAGCCCGACACGCCCGTCACGGCCACGAGCCTGCCCTTGGGAATGTCAACGACGAACTGCCTCACGGTATGCAGCCCGCTCGACTCGAGATGAATGCGTCCCAGGTCAAACATGGCGTCGGCACTTGCCTGGGACCGCGCCACCACGCGGGAGCCGCCGCAGAGGTACGGGCCGATGAGCGAGGCCGGATTGCCCGCAGCCTGCTCCACGCTTCCCTGGCTCACCACGGCGCCGCCACCTGCGCCCGCGGCAGGCCCCATCTCGATGAGGTGGTCTGCCTGGGCCAGGATGCGCGTGTCATGGTCGACCATCACCACCGAGTTGCCGTCGGCGATGAGGTCGCGCATGACGCCAAGCAGGCCGTCGATATTTACCGGATGCAAGCCAATCGAGGGCTCGTCCATCACATAGAGCACGCCCGTGGTACGGTTGCGCACCGAGCGCGCGAGCTGCACGCGTTGGCGCTCGCCGGTCGAAAGCGTGGACCCCGCGCGGTCGAGCGAGAGGTAGCCCAGGCCCAGTTGTAGCAGCCGGTGGGCCGTGCTCTCAAACGAATCGCAGATGGAGGCCGCCATGGGACGCATCTCCTCGGGAAGCGAGGCGGGCACGCCGGCCACCCAGGCCACCGCCTCGTCGAGCGTCATAGCCGTGGCCTGCGCCAAGTTGATGCCGCGCACGAGGGGTCCGCGCGCCGCGGCCGACAGGCGGGAGCCGCCACAGTCGGGGCACGGGCCCTCGGTGAGGTACTTGGCCACGCGCTTGAGACCCTTCTCGTCCTTGGCCTTGGCAAGCGCGTTCTCCACGGTTCGCACCGCGTTGAAGTAGGTAAAGTCGAGCTCGGCGAAGTTGTCACCCTTCTTGGCCTTGTACAGGATGTGCTTCTTCTCGGCCGGGCCATCGAAGACGACGGCGCGTTCGGCATCCGTGAGCTCGCAAAACGGAACGTTGGTGCGCACGCCCATGGCGCCACAGACCTGCTTCATGAGGTCCCACATGAGCGAGCCCCACACCACCACGGCACCGTCGTCGATGCTCTTTGACTCGTCGGGCACGAGGGCCGCGCGGTTCACGGTGCGTGCGATGCCGGTTCCACCGCAGGTGGGACAGGCGCCGCCGCTGTTGAAGGCCAGCTCCTCGGCGCCGGGACCATAGAACGTGCCGCCGCACTCGGGGCAGACGATGGGCAGCTCGGCCGCCACATTGAGGGTGGGAGGCACGTGGGCGCCGCAGTGTGGGCACACGTGGCTGCCCACGCGCGAGAAGAGCAGGCGCAGGCTGTTGAGCAGCTCGCTTGAGGTGCCAAACGTCGAACGAACCCCAGGTACGGCGGGGCGCTGGTGCAGGGCAAGCGCCGCCGGGACATAGCGCACGTCGTCGACAGACGCCTTGCCTGCCTGCGAGATGCGACGGCGCGTGTAGGTCGAGAGCGCCTCAAGATAGCGGCGCGAGCCCTCCGCATACAGCACGCCCAGCGCCAGCGAACTCTTGCCCGAGCCCGAGACGCCGGCGATGCCCACGAGCTCGCCCAGCGGAACGTCGACGTCGACGTTCTTGAGGTTGTGCACGCGTGCCCCGCGCACCTCGATGTGATCGATCGCCTTGCCCACGCGGCTCTCCCCTCTCGCATTCCAAGCCGTTCGATTATGCACCCTCGCACACGGGCGCAGCGCACAAGGACGAGAGGTCCCTGGGCCTTGCGACCCAACCGCCTCGCTACCTCACGCGATGCGGACACGCACCCTGACGCCCGGGAGCGCCCAGGGCGTCACCACAGCTGGAGCAGCGGCTACCTTTTTTCGTTGCGACATGAGGCCCGATGCCTCTCCAAGCGCCATCAGTTCGAACCATCGGTTTTACACGTTTCAGCGCTCCATAACGTGCAAGATCGATGGCTCCGCGCCACCGCCAGTTCGAGCCATCGGTTTTACACGCCCCGGGGCCCACAAACGCGCTAGACCAATGGCGCGTTTCCGCAGACGTGCGCTATCGATGGCTCGATTCGATAAACGTGTATAACCAATGGCAAGAACAGTGCGAGAAGGGCCGCAGATGATCTACCGCACCGAATACGCGTCGAAGCTCGTGGGGCCACTTCTGCTCGCAAGCGATGGCGACGCGCTGCTGGGCTGCTGGTTCAAGCACGGTCGCTACGTTGGCCATGGCATCAGCGAACCCATGCACAATGCCCCCGACCTCGACATATTTGCCCAGACCGCCAGCTGGCTAGACCACTACTTTGCAGGCGACCGCCCCAACCCGCACGAGCTGCCGCTCGCCCCGCGCCCACGCCGTTCCAGGCGCGCGTGCGCGAGGCCATGCTCGCCATCCCCTATGGCTCCACGGCAACCTATGGCAATATCGCCGCAGCTATTGAGCACAAGACGGGCGCCCGCCAAAGTGCCCGCGCCGTCGGCGGAGCCGTTGGCCACAACCCGCTCTGTATCATCGTCCCCTGCCACCGCGTCATGGGCGCCCACGGCAACCTCACGGGCTTTGGCGGCGGCATCGATGCCAAGGTGGCCCTGCTCGCACATGAGGGCGCTCTGCGAGACTCGTTCACCAGGCCGACGCACGGCACGGCGCTGTAG
>NZ_CEVYAT010000002.1:0-37072 GCF_982402205.1 Parolsenella sp.
ACACCGAGGTGCCGCCGTGCTCCTGGGCGAGGTTGTTGATGAGCTCCTGGATCAGGACCGTCTTGCCAACGCCGGCGCCGCCGAACAGGCCGGTCTTGCCGCCGCGAACGTAGGGCTCGAGAAGGTCGATGGCCTTGATGCCGGTCTCGAAGATCTCGGTCTGGGTCGTGATGTCCTGGAACTGTGGGGCCGGACGGTGGATCGGGTAGTACTGGACGCTCTCGGGGATGGGGGCGCCGTCGATCGGCTTGCCGGCGACGTTCCACACGCGGCCGAGGGTGGCCTCGCCAACGGGCATCATCATGGGCGCGCCGGTGTCGTGGACGCGCAGGCCACGCTGCAGGCCGTCCGTGGACTCCATGGCGACGCAGCGGACGACGTTGCCCGGCAGCTCGCTCTCGACCTCGAGGGTCACGTTGATTGCGCCAATGGGCGTCTCGCCCTTGACGACGAGTGCGTTGTAGATCGCGGGGACCTTGTCGTCGAACTTGACGTCGACGATGGAACCCACGATGCGGATGATGGTGCCATCGCCGGCGCCGCGCCTCATGTAGTCGAGGGCGGCCTCCTCAAGCACCGTGCGCTTCTCAGTGGTTTGTGCCATCAGTTGTCCTCCAATGCGGACGCGCCGCCGATGATCTCGTTGAGCTCCGTGGTAATGGAGCCCTGCCTCACGCGGTTGTACGTGCGGCTCAGGTTGGTGATGACTTCCTCGGCGTTCTCAGTCGCCGAGTGCATGGCGCGACGGCGTGCGCCATGCTCGGCCGCCGCAGAGTCAAGCATCGCGTGGAAGATGACGGTGCGGACATAGGCCGGGATCAGGTAGCCAAGCACCTCGGAGGCGGAGGGCTCGAACTCGAACGGACTGTTCAGGTCGTGCTCGAGC
Organism: Parolsenella sp.; assembly: GCF_982402205.1. Lineage (NCBI taxonomy): Bacteria > Bacillati > Actinomycetota > Coriobacteriia > Coriobacteriales > Atopobiaceae > Parolsenella > Parolsenella sp. Next base: position 887 of record NZ_CEVYAT010000002.1, read on the forward strand.
GTGCTCATGGCCTCGGGGTTGCGCGGCTCGTTGGGCATCTTGAAGGCGTCCGGGTTGATCGGCAGCAGCTGCTCGTTGACGAGCGTCTGCTCGACGCGGTTCTTGGCGTGCCAGTAGATGAGCTCGACGCGATCGATGGAGCCCTTGGCGTAGGAGTCCATCACGTACGTGGCGATCTGGTCGGCCTGGTCCATCGTGGGCTCAGATGAGGTCCCGGTGAACGAGATGGTCGGCTCGACGCCGCGGTACTTGAAGAAGTCCGTGGGCTTGCGGCCACTGGTGATGACCTCGTAGCTCACGCCCTTCGCCTTGAGCGCGTCGATCTTGCGCTGCACGTCGCGCTGGGGCTGCACGTTGAAGCCACCGGCAAGGCCGCGGTCCGAAGCGATGACGATGAAGAGAACCCTCTTCTCCTCGGCATGCTTGGCGAGCAGCGGCTGACGCTCGTCGAGGCTTGCGCCCACGACGGCACCCATCATGCGGCTGATGGCGTCCTTGTACGGCTCGGCCTCCTCCGCACGCTCAAGCGCGCGACGGATCTTCGCCGTGGAGACCATCTCCATGGTGCGCGTGATCTGCATGGTCGCCTTGACCGACGAGATGCGCCTCTGAATTTCGCGGAGATTCGACATGGGCCGATGCCTTACGCCTTCCCCTGGTCGTCCGAAGCGGTCAGCGCGGCCTCGGCCTCAAGATCTGCCTTCCTCGGGTGCTGGAGGAGGAACTGCTTCTTGAAGCTGGCGATGTGACCCTTCAGGCGCTCAGCGGTGTTGTCAGAGATCTTGCCGCCACGGACCTCGCGACGAAGCGCCTCGTGACGCTCCTGCATGTAGGTGGCCAGCTCGTTGCGGAAGGTGCAGACCTGGTCGACGTCGAGGTCGTCGAGGTAGCCCTCCTTGCCGGCGAACAGCACGATGATCTGGTCGGCAACGTCGAGAGCGGCGTAGCGCGGCTGCTTGAGGAGCTCCGTCATGCGGGCGCCGTGGGACAGCTGGTACTGTGTCGAGGCGTCAAGGTCGGAACCGAACTGCGCGAAGGCCTGCTTCTCGGCATAGCTGGCGAGGTCGAGTCGCAGCGTACCGGCAACCTGCTTCATGGCCTTGAGCTGAGCGTCGCCACCGACTCGGGACACGGAGATGCCCACGTCGACAGCAGGGCGCTGGCCCTGGAAGAACAGGTTGGACTGCAGGTAGATCTGACCGTCCGTGATGGAAATCACGTTGGTGGGAATGTAGGCCGAGACGTCGCCCTCCTGCGTCTCGATGATCGGGAGCGCCGTGAGCGAGCCGCCGCCGTTGGCGTCGGAGAGCTTGCAGGCACGCTCGAGCAGACGAGAGTGCAGGTAGAAGATGTCGCCGGGGTAGGCCTCGCGTCCGGGCGGACGGTGCAGCGTAAGCGACATCTGACGGTAGGCCACTGCCTGCTTGGACAGGTCGTCATAGATGACGAGAGCGTGGCCGCCGGGGTGCGTGGCATCGGCGGGGTTGCCGTTGGCGTCGTTGTACATGAAGTACTCACCGATGGCAGCGCCGGCCATGGGGGCGATGTACTGCATGGGCGCGGAGTCGGCGGCGGTGGCGGCAACGATGACCGTCTTGTCGAGGACGCCGTGGGCCTTCAGCGTGCCCTTGATGGCGGCGACGGTGGAAGCCTTCTGGCCAATGGCAACGTAGACGCAGACCATGTCGGTCTTGGCCTGGTTGACGATGGCGTCGATGGCGATGGCCGTCTTGCCGGTCTTGCGGTCGCCGATGATGAGCTCACGCTGGCCGCGTCCAATGGGCACCATCGCGTCGACGGCGAGCAGGCCCGTCTGGACAGGCTCGCAGACCGGCTGGCGCTCCATAATGCCGGGGGCCTTGAACTCGATGGGGCGGCGATCGGTCGTGTCGATGGGGCCACGGCCGTCGATAGGCTGGCCAAGGGGGTTCACCACGCGGCCGAGCATGGCGCGGCCCACGGGGATGTCCATGACGCGGCCCGTGGTGCGGACCTCGTCGCCCTCCTTGATGGCATCGACGTCACCGAACAGAACGGCGCCGACCTCGGACTCGTCGAGGTTCTGGGCCAGGCCAAAGACGCTCTTGCCCGACACGGAGCTGGTGAACTGCAGCAGCTCGCCAGCCATGGCGCTCTTGAGGCCGGAGATGTGCGCGATGCCGTCTCCCACCTCGGTGACGACAGACGCTTCCTGCTCATCAACCGTGGCGTTGATCTGCGACAGCTGCTCGCGCAGCGTGCGCATAATCACGTCGGAGCTGATCTTGTCTGCCATTAATCCTCACTTCCCATGAAGGTCGAGGACAACGTCTTGCGGATGTTCGCAAGCTGGGCGCGCACGGAGGCATCGTAGCGGTTGCCACGAGCCTCGAGTACGACGCCGCCGATGATCGACGGGTCAACGCGCTCAACCAGGTAAACCGGGGCGTTCATGTCCTTCTCGGCCTTGGCAATGACCTTCTGGCGAAGGTCGTCATCCAGCGGGACGGCAGTCGTCACCGTAACGGAGACGGTCTTGTCCTCGCTGTCGAGAATGTCCTTGTACGTGCGGGCGACGTCGCCAACGAGGCTGAGGTCATCCTCGCTGCGCATGGCGGCGAGGGTCTCGAGAACCTCGGGCGAGAACTTGAGGGCGTGGTTCCACTGGACCAGGTCCTTGTTGGCCCTGCCCTCCTGACGCGCGGCATCGATGAGGGCGCGAGCGTACTTCTCGGACTTCTCCTGATCGCTACGCTTCGTTGTCATGACCGGTGCCCACTTCCGCGAGGTACTTCTCGGCCAGCTTGCGCTGGTCCTGCTCGCTGAGGTCGTTGCCAATGATCTTGCTGGCGATCTCGACGGACAGGTCGACGACGGAGCTCGAGAGCTCGATCATGGCCTTGCGGCGCTCGGAGGCCACGGCATCGTGCGCCTTGGCGACGGTGGCGGCGGCGTCCTCCTGGGCCTTGGCAAGGATGCGCGAGCGCTCGGCCTCGGCCTCACGCTTGGCCTTGACGATGATCTCGTCGGCCTCGCGGCGCCCCTCGGCGACCTGCTGCTGGTACTCGCGGTGCTCCTTCTCGGCGGCGAGCTTCTCGTTGGCGGCCGCGTCGAGATCCTCCTGGATCTTCTGCTGACGCTTCTCCATCATGCCCAGGATCGAGGGCCAAGCGAGCTTAGCGAGGACGACCCAGATGACGAGGAAGGCAATGAGGGCGGGGATGAACTCCGCCATCTTCGGAAGCAGAAGGTCCGCACCGCTTGGCGCCTCGGCGAGTGCCGGCGTCGGGACAAGGGTGCCAAGGGCAGCGATGCCTGCGGCGAGCCCAAGCCTCTTAGTGTTGCTGTTCATTCGTGCCTCCACTGATCGTTTTCGACGTTCGCAAACCTTAGGAGATCAGCGTAACGACGAAGCCGATGAGTGCGAGGGCCTCGACGAAGGCGGAGCCCAGGATGAAGACCGTGAACAGGCGGCTCTGCATCTCAGGCTGGCGCGCGATGGCCGACGTGGCGCCGTAGGCGGCAAGACCAATGCCAATGCCAGCACCGATAACACCAAGACCATAACCGATAGCTCCCACGATTCCTCCTTTGTTAGTCGCCCAATGCTTATCCCGGGCGATTCGTGAGCGTTGTCTATGCGCTGCGGGACGGGCCCGCGAGTTGCCAATGATGTGCGGCGATGCCGCGAGGCTGCTAGTCGCCCTGCTCGGCGAGCTGGATGTAGACGGCGGACAGCAGCGTGAAGACGTAGGCCTGGATGATGCCGACCATGATCTCGACCAGGTAGATGATGATCAGGATGGCAACCCAGAACACCGAGGCGCCCGCCTGGCCCAGGGCCATCAGAGAGAAGCCCTGCAGCAGCGGCTCAAAGAAGAGCGAGGCCAGGATGGCGAAGGCGCCCATGACCACATGGCCGGCGAACATGTTGCAGAAGAGTCGGACGGCCAGGGTGATCAGACGCAGGAACGTCGAGAAGAGCTCGATGACCCACACGAGGATGTTGATCGGGAAGGCCACGCCCTCGGGCGCGAGGCTCTTGATGTAGCCGATGACGCCCAGGCGCTTGCAGCCCACCACGATGAAGTAGACGAACGAGCACAGGGCCAGCGCCGCCGTGACGCCAATCGTGCCGGTGCCGGGGTGGCAGCCGGGGATGACGCCGATGATCGAGTTGGCGCAGATGAAGAAGAACAGGGCAGCCAGGAAGGGGAAGTGCTTCTTCCAGGTCTGCTCGCCAACGATCGACTTGACCATGTCGTCGCGCACGAACTCAACGACATACTCGACGCCGTTGACGAATAAGCCCTTGGGCACGAGGCTCTCGGCCTGCTTCTTCTTGAACACGAACAGGACCACGAGCATCAGGGCAAGCGCGATGGCAAGCCAAAAGATGTAGGTGGTGAGACCCACCGTGGTATCGCCCACGATGGCGTGGGACATGAAGCTATCGAGAAGAGAGTCGATCTCCTCGGGAAGCTTGTCTAGTGGAGACATGCATCGTCCTTTCGCTTGCCCCGCAGCGGCACCTAGCCGCTCGCTTTCCCGCGGGCTGTCTGCGCCCGTACGGTGTCTGGGATTTTACCCCTTGTACGGGATAGTATTTCCCAGCGAAGACCGTACGACGGACTCGCGTCGCACGCTCCTCCTTCTAAATCCGAATGGGCATACTAGCACTTCCGCATTCGGGTGGTAACACTATTTTTTGCGGGGTCTGAGCTTGTTATTTCCATAAGCTGTAAAGTTCGAGCTACCGCGCTTGTTACGCTCGCCGAATTTTTTCTCGCGCTCATGGATTTCTGGATGAACGGGGCCGTTCGCCTCTTAGGGGAGCCTGCGCCAGGTGACGAGAGCGGCTACCGTGACGCCGGCGAGAAGTGCGAGCGCCGCCGAGACCGCTACGGGCACAAAGGCCGCCGGGTTGGCGCGCCTCGCGAGGGCCGCCCCCACCAAGATGATGGCGGAGGAGACGATGACGCACGCAAGCCCGCTCTTGACGCCGGGGCCCTTGCTGCCCCGCGCAGCCGAGCGCGTGAGCACAACGGCGAAGGGCGCCGCCCCGGCCAGGCCTAGGACAACGCCCGCGAGAATCTGTGCGGCCACGACTAGAGCGTTCCGAAGATGCGGTCGCCGGCGTCACCCAGACCGGGCAGGATGTAGGCGTGGTCGTTGAGCTCGCGGTCGACGGCGCAGGTGTAGAGCCGCACGTCGGGGTCGAAGTCGAGCACGGCGCGCACGCCCTCGGGGGCGGCGACGAGCACGAGCAGGCGGATGTTGTTCACGCCCGCGCGGCGGAGGTACTCGATGGCCGCGGTAGCCGAGCCGCCGGTGGCGAGCATCGGGTCGACGATCAGGCAGGTGCGGCTCTCGACGTCGCTGGGGAGCTTGCAGTAGTACTCGCGCGGGACGTGCGTCTCGGGGTCGCGCTCCATGCCGACGTGGCCCACACGGGCGGCCGGGATGAGGTCGAGAATGCCGTCGACCATGCCGAGGCCGGCGCGCAGGATGGGCACGATGGCGACCTTCTTGCCAGCGAGGTGCTGGCAGACGCAGGTCTCGAGCGGCGTGGTGACCTCGACGGACTCGAGCGCGAAGTCGCGCGTGGCCTCGTAGCCCTCGAACATGGCAAGCTCGCGCACGATGTCGCGGAACTGCTTGGTGCCGGTCTGCTCGTCTCGCAGGATCGAGAGCTTGTGCTGCACGAGCGGGTGGTCGACGACCGTGAGACGGGCCGACTGCTCCGGCGTGAGGTTGAGTCTGTCTGTGTTCTCCACGTTGTGCTCCTTTATGAGGGCGGCCGCCGCTTGAGCGACGGCCACGCGCATGTCGCGCTCGGGGCGCGGCCGTTCCTGGCAGCTGGCGCTACTTGCGCTCGTCCTCGGCCATGATCTTGGCGACGCGGCCCGTGTGGCGTCCGCCGCCGAACTCGGTGGTGAGGAAGGTCTTCACGAATTCGCAGTTGTCCATCGGGGCGGTGAAGCGGCCCGAGAGGCAGATGACGTTGCAGTCATTGTGCTCGCGGCACAGCTCGGCGAACTTGTTGGTCTGGACAACGGTGGCGCGCACGCCCGGGACCTTGTCGGCGGTCATGGCCATGCCGATGCCCGTGCCGCAGATCAGGATGCCGCGATCGGCCGTGCCCTCGGAGACGCGACGGGCGACCTTGTCGGCGAAGTCGGGGTAGTCGACGCGGTCGGCAGTCTCGGGGCCCAGGTCCTCGACCTCATGGCCAAGGCCACGGACGAAGTCGCAGATGACGTCCTTCTGGCAGAAGCCGGCGTGGTCGGAAGCAACGACGATGCGCATGAAAGCTCCTTTGTTACGCATGAATGTGACGTCAGAAGCGTACCACGCGCGGCGGATGCGCGGCGGGTCGCACAATGTCCCTAGCTTATCGTGCGGCGAACGGCCTCGTGCCAGCCCTCGAGGAGCTCGGCGGCACGCTCGGCGGGCATGGCGGGCGCATAGGCACGCTGCCCCTCTGCGAGGCTCGCGAGCTCCTCCCGGTCTGCCCAGAAGCCGCAGGCAAGGCCCGCGAGGAATGCCGCGCCCAGCGCGGTGGTCTCCGCACAGCCAGCCCGCACGACGTCGATGCCGAGAAGGTCTGCCTGGAACTGCATGATGAAGTCGTTGTTGGCCGCTCCCCCGTCGACGGCGAGCGCGGAGAGGGCGTGCCCCGAGTCCGCCTCCATGGCCTTGAGGATGTCGTAGGTCTGGTAGGCCATGGACTCGCAGGCAGCGCGCACGAGACGGGCCCGGTCGGTGCCACGGGTGATGCCCGCGATGAGGCCGCGGGCGGCGGGGCGCCACCAGGGCGCGCCGAGACCCGTGAAGGCCGGCACCGCGTAGCAACCGCCCGCGTCTGGCACCGACGAGGCGATGGCGGCCGTGTCGCCGGCATGCTCGATGAGGCCCAGGCCGTCGCGCAGCCACTGGATGACCGAGCCGGCCTGGAAGACCGAGCCCTCAAGCGCGTAGTCGACCCGCCCGCCCTCGGCGATGCCGATCGTGGTGACCAGACCGTTTTGCGAGGTCACAGCCCTGCTTCCGAGATTCATGAGCATGAAGCAGCCAGTGCCGTAGGTGTTCTTGACACCGCCGGGGTCAAAGCAGCAGTGACCAAACAGCGAGGCCTGCTGGTCTCCGGCAACGCCCAGGATGCGCGGGTGATGGCGCATGATGTCGGCACTGACCTCGCCAAAGCTGCCCGACGAGGGACGTGGCTCAGGCAGCATCGAGCGGGGCACGCCAAAGATCTTGCAGAGGTCGTCGTCCCAGTCGAGGCGATGGATGTCGAAGAGCATCGTGCGGCTGGCGTTGGTGTAGTCGGTGGCGTGGACGCGGCCGCGCGTGAGGTTGTAGATGAGCCAGGTATCGACGGTGCCGCACATGAGGCCGCCCGCTTCGGCGAGCTCGCGCGCGCCCTCGACGTTGTCGAGGATCCAGGCGATCTTCGATGCCGAGAAGTACGGGTCGGGAACGAGGCCGGTGCGCTCGCTGATGAGGTCGCCGTAGCCCTCCTCCACGATCTTCTCGATGCGGCCCTGCGTGCGGCGGCACTGCCAGACGATGGCGTCGTAGATGGGCTGGCCGGTCTGGCGGTCCCACACGACGACCGTCTCGCGCTGGTTGGTGATGCCAATGGCATGGATGCGGTCTGAGTGGATACCGCTCTTGAACTGCGCCTCGATCATGCAGGCAACTTGGGCCGAGAGAATCTCGACCGGGTCCTGCTCGACCCAGCCGGGGTGAGGGTAATGCATCGTGAGCGGACGCTGTGCCACGGCGACCTTGCGGCCATACTCGTCAAAGAGAATGGCGCGCACGCTCGTGGTACCCGCGTCGAGCGCCATGATGCAACCCTCGGGCGCCGCCTGCACGCCCATCGCGTCGTCGTAGGCCGAATCTATGACGCTGTCCATGATCGTTGCCATCGCAAGCCTCCCATCAGTTGATTGCAACCAGTGTAGGAAGGTGCGGACGCGTGACGACGATGCTGTCGGTGGACGGCCCGGGCGCCGCAGGCCCCTATGCGGAGGCGACGATGCGAGCGACGAGCTCGGCGGGGATAGGCCCCTCGCGAATGATGCGCGGCTCGGCGTCGGTGGCGTCGACGATGGTCGAGGAGGCGCCGTCGGGCGTGGGGCCGGCGGCAAGCGTGAGGTCGGAGGCCTCGGCGATGCGGCGCTCGATGTCGTCCGAGGTGGCGGGTGCGGGCATGCCATGGGTGTTGGCACTCGTCACCGCAAGCGGCCCCACCTCGCGAGCAAGGGCGCGCACGAGGTTCGAGTTGGGAACGCGCAGGGCAACGGTGCCATTGCGCTGGTAGTCTGCCGGCACGTCATCGCTCGCACGGAGCACAAGGGTAAGGGCACCAGGCCACAGGCGGTCTGCGAGGGCGTGGGCCCACGCCGGCACGTCACGGGCCAGGCGGTCGAGTTCGGAGGCATCGCTCACAAGCAGCGGCAGCGTCTGGGAGAGGTCGCGGCGCTTGATGTCGAAGATGCGGCGATGGCCGGGGTTGTTGGGCGTGGCCGCGGCACCAATGCCATAGACGGAGTCGGTGGGCATCACGACGACACCGCCCTCGCGCAGCACGGCGGCGGCGTCTGCCACGACCTCGGGCGCGGGGCCGTCCTGGCTGCACTCGACGATGCGGCCGGCGGCCTGGTGCTTGGGTGCCACGGCGGGCAGCTCGCCCGCGAGGCGCGCGACGATGAAGCGCGTGCGACCCGTGAGGTCGCGACGGATCTCGACGCTTGCCCACACGCCCTGCTCGCGCGCGAGGGCAGCGGCGGCATCGAGGCAGTCCTCGTGCAGCTCGACGGCCATGAGGCCGCCGGGCACGAGCGCCATGGGCGCAAGCTCGAGCAGGCGGCGATAGATGTCGAGGCCGTCGGCGCCACCCGCAAGCGCGAGCGATGGCTCGAACTTGGCAACCTCGTCGGGAAGGATGCGCATCACGTCGTCGGGTATATAGGGCGGGTTCGAGACGAGCACGGCGAAGGTGCCCATGAGCTCGGGCGACACGCCGGCGGCAAGGTCGCACTCGACGATGTCGATGGAGCTGGCAAGGCCCAGGGCGTCGCGGTTCTTGCGCGCGAGGGCCGCTGACATGGGCGAGATGTCGGTGGCGACCACCTGGGTGCCGGGGCGCTCACTGGCGATGGCGCAGCTCACGCAGCCGGTGCCGCAGCCAATCTCGAGCACGCGCACGGGGTTAAGCGCGCGGGCGGCGTCGATGCCCTCGAGGGCCGCATCGACCAGAAGCTCGGTTTCGGGGCGCGGGATGAGCACGCCGGGGGCGCAGGCAACCTCAACAAAGCGGAAGCTCGTCTTGCCCGTGATGTACTGAAGCGGCTCGCCCGCCGCACGACGCTCGATGAAGCCGTGCATGAGCGAGAGCTCCTCGAGCGAGAGGGGCTCGTCAAAAGCCATGTAGAGGCCCGTGCGGTCCTTGCCCGTGGCGGCGCAGAGCAGCCACTCGGCCGAGAGGCGCGCGTGCTCGTCTCCCTTGCGTGTGAGGTAGTCACGCGTCCAGGTGAGGCAGCGGTTGATGGTCCAGACGTTGTCCTGTGCCATGGGAACTCCCGGGTTGGCATTGACGTTGCAGGCGCGGCGAGCGCGCGAAGGTACTACGTGTGCGAAACGCGCCTAACTATCATGCCTGGGGCCGATAATTAGGCGCGCTCGACGCACGTCATGGTTGGCTTGCGGGTGCGGTGGCGCCGCGGGGCTACACCTGCTGAGCGAGCTTCTCGGCACGGTCGGCCGCGGCGAGGGCCTCGATGACGTTGGAGAGGCCGTCGCCAAGCAGCACCGCGTTGTAGGTGCTGTTGAAGCCGATGCGGTGGTCGGTCACGCGGTCCTGCGGCTGGTTGTAGGTGCGAATCTTCTCGGAACGGTTGCCGTGTCCGATCTGGCTCTGGCGCTCGGCACCCAGCTCGGCCTGCTGACGCTCGAGCTCGGCCTCGTAGAGGCGGGCGCGCAGCATCTGCATGCAGACCTCGCGGTTCTGAATCTGGGAGCGCTGGTCCTGCGACTGCACGACCGTGTTGGTGGGCAGGTGCGTGATACGCACGGCCGAGTAGGTCGTGTTGACGCACTGGCCACCAGGGCCGGAGGCGCAGTAGGTGTCGATGCGCAGCTCGGTGGGGTCGATCTGGATGTCGATCTCGTCGGCCTCGGGCAGCACGGCGACGGTGGCCGTGGAGGTCTGGATGCGGCCCTGGCTCTCGGTCTTGGGAATGCGCTGGACGCGGTGGACGCCGCTCTCGTACTTCATGACCGAGTAGACCTTGTCGCCCGTGACCTTGAACTCGATGGTCTTGAAGCCGCCGGCGTCGGACGGGCTCGAGGACAGGACCTCGGACTTCCAGCCCTTCTGGGCAATGAAGCGCTCATACATCTTGAACAGGTCGCCCGCGAAGATGCCGGCCTCGTCGCCGCCCACGCCGGCGCGAATCTCGACGATGGTGTCCTTCTCGTCGTTGGGATCGCCAGGGATGAGCATGAACTTGATGTCTTCCTCGAGCTGGGGGAGCTTCTCCTCGTTGGCGGCGATGTCCTCCTGCAGCATGGCCTTCTCATCGGCGTCGGTGGCTTCGTGCAGCATCTCCTTGGCCGCCTCGATGTCGTCGAGGGCACCGAGGTACTGGCGGGCGGCGGTCACGAGGTCGGTCTGGGAGGCGTGCTCCTTGGCAAGGCGCGCGTACTCCTTCTGGTCGGCGAGGACGGCCGGGTCGGAGAGCTTCTTCTCAAGCTCCTCGTAGACGGCAATGAGCTTCTCGAGCTTGTCGCGCATGGGAACTCCTTGGGATAGCTGGCCGGGGCAGGGCGCCACGCCGGCCAAAGGGCGATTCGACACGATTGAGGGGCGGCGGGCACAAGGCCGGCGCCGTCTTGGACAAGGTAGCTAGAGCTTGTCACACCTCAGGTACATGAATCCCCTTTCGCACAATTGCTCGTATCATACCCCGAGATGGTTGGGGCGGCCACCCGCACCCCTCGCCTTCGCGAGAGCGACACGAGCGAGAGCGTTCTGGTGGGCGGCAGACGTGCCGTGGGGCACGAGGGCAAGTCAAGAGCGTGCCACAGCGCCTGGCGGCCGGCAGGCCATCAGCGAGTCAGGCCGCGCCGCCGAGCTCTCAACCGCATCAAATGGGTAACCTACCAACTACGATTGAGACGCACGAAACCGCGCCCACAGGAGGACACATGCCCAACAAGCCCGAGCCGCTCTTCGTCAACGGCCACTACGTCTACACGCTGAGCTCGTACGACCCCGTCGAGGTCACGCTCACGATTCCGCACCTCTCCGACGACGAGGTGGGCATCGCCATGGGCTCGCTCATCGCCCAGCACGGCTGGAACAGCGCTGACGTCCCCAGCGACGCCTGGATTGCCGAGAACATCACGGGCATCTCCAACTTTGACGAGCTCAGGCAGGCGGTGCGCGAGGAGCTCGAGGCCATCAACGACCAGTACGTCGAGTCGACCAAGACCGGCCTGTGCGCCGAGAAGCTCGCCGGGCGCCTTGAGCAGAGCATTCCGGCCGAGGCCGTGCAGCGCTCGCTCGACACCCTCTACCAGGGCATTGCCATGCAGGCGCACGACGCCGGCCTCTCCCCCGAGCAGGCCATCGCGTCCATGGGCATGACCCCCGACGAGTTCGAGCACGCCATGACGCACGAGGCAGAGGGCCTTGCCGCCCAGGACGCCGCGCTCGACGCCATCGTCGACGAGTACGCCATCTTCGTTGACGAGACCGAGGTACCCGAGCTGCTGGGCGTCTCGCCCAAGGACGCCCAGTCCATGATCGAGGACGCCAAGGAGCACCACGACTTCGACGAGATGATGGCCTTCTGCCGCCGTCGCAAGGCCGTTGCCGCCGTGGCGCGCGACGCCAAGTACACGATGGAGCACGAGACGGCCGAGCAGGCGGCACAGCGCGTGGCCCAGATGCGCGCCCAGCTCGACGCGATGGCGGCGGGCGAGAAGGGCGAGGGCGCGGGCGGGGACGACGATCAGGCGAGCGGCCACCCGCACCTCGAGCTTGTCTAGCCAACACGGACGACATGGGGGCGGCCGCCAGTGGGATGGTCGCCCCGAACAGAAAAAGGGCCCGCGCTGCAGGTGCAACGCGGGCCCTCGTTCTTGCCTATGAGAGCGAATGCTACTCGGCAGCGGCCTCGGTCTCGGCGGGAGCCTCGGCGGCCTCCTCGGCAGGAGCCTCAGCGGCAGCCTTGGCAGCCTCGGCAGCGGCCTTCTTCTCGTACTCGGCGGCACGCTTGGCCTTCTCGGCAGCCTTGGCCTCGCGCTCGGCCTTCTTGGCAGCGGCGGCCTCGGCGGCCTTGGCCTCGCGGGCGGCCTTGGCGGCAGCGGCCTTCTCGAGCTGGGCGGCAGCGGCGCCACCGAACTTGTCGGCGAAGCGCTGGACGCGTCCACCGGTGTCGACGAGCTTCTGCTGGCCGGTGTAGAACGGGTGGCACTTGTCGCACAGGTCAACCGTCAGAGAGGGGACGGTCGAGCGGGTGACCCAGGTGTTGCCGCAGCTGCAGCGGACGGTGCACTCGACGTAGTCGGGGTGGATACCATTCTTCATGAGCAGGACTCCTTCTTGCTTCGCGCCTGGTTCCGACCAGGCTCTGGATGCTCCCGCGTGCGTGCACGCGGGATGCCCTGGTTTCCGACCAGAGCGTACAAGCCTTTGAATGGTAGCATGGCACCAGTTCTGTGTCACGAAAAAGTCGCGAAGCCGCCGCTCACGCGCGTCAGGCTCCACGCCTTCATCACCTTGGGAGTCGCCATGTTCCTTGCGATTGACGTTGGCAACAGCCAGACAACGATTGGCCTGTTCGAAAGCGGCGCCGTGCAGCGTCACTGGCGGCTCAAGACCGACCGCCTCGACACGGCAGACGAGCTGCACGCCCAGCTGCGTTCCTTCCTCGCCCTCGAGGACATTGCGCTCGAGAATGCCGAGGGCGTGGCCGTTGCCAGCGTGGTGCCCCAGCTCACCGCCATGTGGCGCCGCGCGCTCATCGACGCCACAGGCTCCGAGCCCTTCGTCGTGAACGCGGCGGCGGCGAGCGCCATGCGCATCGACATGCCCTACCCCGAGCAGGTGGGTGCCGACCGCATCGCCAACGCCGTCGAGGCGCACGCAACCTATGGCGCGCCCGCCATCGTGGTCGACTTTGGCACCGCCACCAACATCGACGTGGTCGACGCAAGCGGCTCCTACCGTGGCGGCTGCATTGCCCCGGGCCTCATGCTCTCTGCAGCTGCCCTGTTCGAGAAGGCCGCAAAGCTTTCGAGCATCCCCATCGAGGTGCCGCCCGCGCCCATTGGCGACACCACCGAGCACGCCTTGCAATCTGGCCTGGTGCTTGGCGCGGCGGCGCAGGCCGAGGGCCTTGTTGCCCGCATCAAGGCCCAGCTTGCCCGCGAGCAGGACGCCGAGAAGATCGACTGCCCCGTCATCGCGACGGGCGGCCTTGGCGGCGTGGTGGGCCAGGCAACCGACGTCTTTGACGCCGTCGACGTGGACCTTACCCTGCGCGGCATCTGCCGCATCTGGCAGCAGGCAAGGTAGCAGCCGACGCGCCGCCTGGGCGGCGCACATCGAAATGATGAGGGCGGCAGGGACGTTCGAATCCCTGCCGCCCTTCTCATCGACCTTGAAGATGAGGCAGGAGGGCTGCCCCTCCGTCTCATTTAGCGAAGGCTTGCCTGCTCGGGCGAGATGACAAGCTCGCGGCCATCGGCCAGGTGCACGGTGGCGCGGCCCCAGACGTCGACCGCCGTGAAGGTGCCCTCGGCGGCAACGCGACCGTTGGGATAGACGACGCTCGTCTCGTGCCCCATCAGGGCCAGATTGTCAAAGAACTCGGAGAGGATGGGCGCGAGCGGCCCAGCGGCGCCGCGGCCAGCCCTGACGTCCGCGGCCCAGGCATCGACGCGCGCGCAGATTGCGCGGGCAAGAGGCTCGGCGTCCTTCTCGGACAGGAGGCCCGCACACGTTGCCTCGCAGACGGCAAACATCCCCGCCTCGCCGGTGCCGGCGTGAACGTTCAGGCGGCAGAGCTCGCTCGTGGCATGGCCGTCCCCGTCCGCGAGCACGACGTCGCCCGGCCACGCGAGCGTGGCCGCCGGGCTCTTCTCGCGAAGGGCATCGAGGGCACCCAGCGCGCAGACGGGGCGCAGGCCCATGAGGTGCCCCATGGGCACGCCAGGACGCAGCAGCACCGCTAGCCGCAGCGCGCCATCGACGGCCTCGCACAGGCAGGCGCCAGATGCCTCGCCGGCACGTCCGCGCGCGATAAGGTTCTCGGTTACTCCCATGCCAGCTCCCCCAGGTCGGCGCGGACAAGACCCACGCGCTGCTCGCGCGGCAGAACGCTCACGCCCGCATGCGCGAGGAAGCGCACCGGGTCGTGCATGAGGTCCTCCATGGGCACGATCACAAAGTCGCGCTCGCCCAGACGCGGGTGCGGCAGCGCCAGCTTGCGGCCAGCGTGCGTCTCGCCCTCGACCCACAGAAGGTCAAGGTCGATCGTGCGGGGACCGTGCCCCTCCTGACCGGCAGGGCGCGTGCGGCCCAGCTTCTTCTCGATCTCGAGCAGCTCGTCGATGAGGACGAGCGGAGCGAGCTCGGTGCGAATCTCTGCCACCGCGTTGGCGACCGGCATCGCGATGCCGTAGGCGGGGTCGGTCTCGTAGGCGCGGCTCACGCCCGTGACGCACGTGAGCGGGATGGCGTTGATGAGCGCGGTGGCGCGGCACAGGTAGTCGAGGCGGTCGCCCACGTTGGAGCCAAGGGCCACGAAGGCACGACGCGGGTCGGGGTGGGCAACGGACCAGTAGGAGTTGAGCGCCTGGGAGACGCCGGCCACGTCATGGACGCGCAGGATGCGGGCGCCGGCCTCGACGGCGGCGATGCAGACGCCGGCGGTGGCGGCATCGCGCGAGGCGGCGTCTGTGACGCCGGAGACCGCGCCCACGAAGCGCTTGCGCGAGACGGCGCAGAGCACCGGATAGCCCATCGAGACCATCTTGGCATTGGCGCGCTGGATCACAACGTCCTCGTCGGCGAGCTTGCCAAAGCCGGGGCCCGGGTCAATGCAGATGCGCTCGCGGGCAACGCCAGCACGCATGAGCTCGCGGGCCTGGTCGCCCAAAAAGCCCATGACGCGGCGCATGATGGGGGCGGACTCAGGCAGCGTGAAGCGGCGGTTGCCGCCGGCAAGCGTCACCGTTGAGCTCGTGACGCCACGGGCGCTGCGGCGCATGACCTCGTCGAGGCGCTCGGCGGCCTTGGCGTCGGCGCGCTCGACCTCGGTGGGGGTGCTCTTCTCGGCAGCGTTCTTGTCGCCCACGTCCTTGTCGGCATGGGCCGCGGCAGCGCGGGCCGCGGCGGAGGAGTCGAGCGTGACCGAGCGGCGCGGCACGCGCTCGGAGACCTCGCCCGCGTGCATGACGATGCAGCCGCAGTCGCTCTCGACCGCAACGCGCACCATCTCGGGGTTCGTGAAGCCCGTGACGTCATTGACGATGGCGGCGCCAAGCTTTATGACAAGGCGGGCAACCTCGGGGTGGCGCGTGTCGATCGAAACGATGGCACCGGCGTCAACGAGGGCGCGCACCACGGGAATGACGCGGCGGGCCTCCTCGTCGGGCGAGACCGGGCGAAAGCCGGGGCGCGTCGACTCGCCACCAACATCGATGATGTCGGCGCCGTCATCGAGCAGCTTGAGGCCCCACTCGATCGCGGCCTCGGTGGTGTCGT
Organism: Parolsenella sp.; assembly: GCF_982402205.1. Taxonomy (NCBI): domain Bacteria; kingdom Bacillati; phylum Actinomycetota; class Coriobacteriia; order Coriobacteriales; family Atopobiaceae; genus Parolsenella; species Parolsenella sp. Next base: position 16,656 of record NZ_CEVYAT010000002.1, read on the forward strand.
GAGCACCGCCATCCGAGAAGGAGTCGGGCGTTACGTTGAGCACGCCCATGATGCGCGGGCGCGCGAGCGTGAGGGCGTGCTTGCCGCAGTGCCAGGTCATGAGATCTTCTCGAAGCATAGGCACCTCTCCGTCGTGATTAGCTCTCTCGATTGTAGCGGGCGGGCAGATTTCGCGCCGTCGCGCGGAAAGCCAACACAGAACGAGGCCGCGGATGACACGCGTGTCAAAAAAGGGCGGCCCCAAAAGGCCGCCCCATCTAACGCTATCTTCCGGGAAGAACCCGGCGGCTTCCCTACCTCTCGCTTCGCTTGCGAGCAATCACAGAGCCAGCGACGGCAACAACGCCGAGAAGCGCGACGGCGAGGATTGCCGCGTTGGCACTATCGCCGGTCTGGGGCAGGGCGGTATTGCCCTTGCCGCTCACAGGCTTGCCGGGAATAACGGACAGCTTCGCGATGGGCTCGGTCCTGGTCTGGGTCTCGAAGGCCGTGTTCTCGAAGGTGGCGGTATACGTGCCCTCGCCCTCCTTCAGGGTCGTGGCGGGAGTGGTCACCTGGTAGGAGGCCTTCACGGTCTCCTCCTCCACGTGGCTGGCGTCACGCTTGCAGACGCGCTTGGCGGTGCAATACCAGTCATCGCCCTGCTTGGCCCAGGCGTACTCGGGCTCGCCCCAGTCGTGGCCGAGCGGATCGAGGACTTCGGTCTTGGTCTGGGACTTAAAGCACTTATGGGTAAAGGTGGCGGTGTAGGCCCTCTCGCCCTTCTCGGTGCAGGTGGCCTTGTCCACAGAGGTTGCCTTTACGGTCTCCTCGAGCGGCCAACCGCAGTAGCCGCACTTGGCGTGGCCGGTGCAGTACCAGCCATCCTCCCTCTGCTCCCAGACGTAGTCTTCCTGATCGACGTAATTATCCTCGCTCTCGCCGTCGGTGTAGCTGTGCGTGAGCATCTTGCCGCCGGACCAAACGAGCTCGCCGTCGATGATGACGTCGGTGCGGCCGGTGCTGTTGGTGCTTGCCTTGCCACCAAAGCCAAAGAGCTGCGAGCAGGTGGTGTTGTCACGGTGCGCGGTGGCGGTGCTGTTGGTGATGTTGAGGACGTACTTGTACGACCCCATGTCCGAGTCGTTGATGTTCATCGCCTGCTTGTCGAGCCAGCCCGAGGTCGAGTTGAACGTGCAGTTGTTCACGTTGACGATAATGTCATGCTTGCCGGCGCTGTAATCGGTGAAGACATTAATGACCTTGCCGCTGGCGTTAAAAGTGCAGCCATCAAACGTCATGGTTGGCGAGCTGTACGTCCAGATGGCGTAGTCGCCCTTCGGGGCATTGAACGTCGTATTGTTGAACTCGGCGGACTCGTAGCCCCAGTAGAACGTCTTGCCGTTAACGACGCAGTCGTCAAGCACGGTCTTGTTGGCGCGAATGAAGCCAAGGTAGTCGGCACTGCCGGAACGCATCGTCATGTTCTTGAAGGTGACGGTGCCGGCGCCGTCGAAGGAGTAATCGCCGTTGTACTCGGTGCCAAAATTATCGGGGTTGGGAACCTCTGCACCGATGTTCCATGCGGTCTTGTCCGCGCCCAAGCCCACAAAGGTAAGGTCCTTGCCCTTGGTGAGGCCCTCGGAGCTCTTCCCGTAGAGGGTGTAGTTGCCCTCACCGAGCATAAGGGTGTCGCCACTCTCCGCCTGTTCGGTGGCGACGGCGATGTCGGTGTAGGTTGCCTTGGTGCGATCGTTAGTGATGCTCGGCTCGGCAGCCAGCGCCGGGATGGCGCTCACGAACAGGGCGCAAACCATGCTGAGAATGGCCGCTGCTACGACCCCCCCCCCGCTTAAACGGGGTTCCACACTTACGTTCCATTTGAATCTCCTTTCGACGCTCGCGCATCCGCCACGCGAAGCGAACCCATTGCCACGCCCGAAGTCATTAGGTCGATTGAAGTCAACCGATTTAATTAGAACGCCACATAATAATAGAACTTTCCCGTAATATACCTTATATACAATTAGTTAGGATCACTTCGACCGTCGGAGGCAATCTAGAAGTCGAACGCCTTGGCGATGTCGGCCTGGATGATGACGCTGGCACGCGAGCTCACGGGAATTTGATCGTGGTTCACAACCACGAGCTCCCGGCCAAGGAAGTAATCGACGAGGCCCGCCGCGGGATAGACCACGAGGCTCGTTCCGCCCACGATGAGCATGTCCGCCTCGCGAATGGCGCGCACGGACTCCTGCACCACGCGGTCGTCGAGGCTTTCGCCGTACAGGACCACGTCGGGCTTGATGGGACCACCGCACTCGGGGCACACCGGCACGCCGCGATCGTCCTCATGCTCGCGCGCCATAATCCACTCGGCGGAATAGGTAGCGCCGCAGCGACGGCAGATGTTGCGATGGACCGACCCGTGCAGCTCGAGCACGTTCTTCGAGCCCGCAGCCTGGTGCAGACCGTCGATGTTCTGGGTCACCACAGCAGTAAGCTTCCCCTCGCGCTCGAGCTCGGCGAGCTTGAGGTGCGCCTGGTTGGGCTTGGCGCCGAGCGCAATCATCTTCGTACGATAGAACTCGTAGAACTCCGCCGGGTGAGTCTCGTAAAAGCCGTGGGAGAGCATGGTCTCGGGAGGATAGTCAAACTTCTGGTGGTAGAGCCCGTCGACGCTGCGGAAGTCGGGGATGCCGCTTGCGGTGGAGACGCCCGCGCCACCAAAGAAGACGATGCAGTGCGCGCGCTCGACGCGGCGCGCCAGCTCGGCGGCCGCCTCGGACGCGTCGGTGATGGTAACGGCGTTGCTCATACTTCCTCCGTATACATAGGGCTTCTGAGGTCATGTTAGCGGACAGACATGTTATCCCAAAGGTAACCCTTTCTCGCATAAGTATATCTAGCTGCGGATTTGCAAACTAATGCAGCTTTTTCAGACCCTATCTGAGAGAAATGTGCAGCTTTTCAGGCTATCCCCGGCGCCTGAGTGTAGCTTTTCATGGACGAGAAGAGCGGACGGGCTTTACTCGCGGTCTCTTCCGAAATAGCCGCACGAGACATCCTCGGAGGCACACGCCGTACGGGTCGCGCCCGCCTTCGGGGCTAAAATGGCTTGCATTGTGGGTGCCTCGCCAACGAGCCCAGCGCCCAGAAAGGACGACCATGTCGCAGCCAAACAGCTTCATCGCACCAGACGTCGCACTCGTTCTCGAGGGTGGCGGCATGCGCGCGGCACACACGGCGGGCGTCGTGGCCTCGCTCATCGAGCACGAGGTGTGGCTACCCTACGTCTGCGGCCTATCTGCAGGCTCATCCAACGCCATCAACTACATCGCGCGCGACGCCGACCGCACGCGCCGTTGCTTCGTGGAAATCGCGGGCGACAAGCGCTTTGGCGGCTTTGGCTCGTTTGTGCGCCACAACGGCTTCTTTAACTCTGACTTCCTCTACATCGAGGCCATCGAGGACGGCACCTTGCCCATGGATTGGGAAGCCTACCAGGCAAATCCCACCAAGCTGCGCATCCAGTCCTTTGAGCGCGACACCGGCCGCGACGTTACCTGGACGCGCGCAGACACCACCGACCCCCTCACCACCGCTGCCCTCGTACGGGCAAGCTCCACGATGCCGTTCGTGATGAACCCCATCAGCTTGGGCGGCCAGGTCATGCTCGACGGCGGCCTGGGCACGGGCGCGGGTATTCCCCTGCACATGGCCGAGGAAGACGGCTACGAGCGCTTTCTCTTTGTGACGACGCGCCCAGCCGGCTACCGCAAGTCTCCCATGCATCGCGGGCAGCGCGGTCTGCTCCGCAGGCTCTGTGCCGGCCAGCCCCACCTGTTCGAGGCGCTCGACACTCGAGCTGAACGCTATAACGCCGCACTCGACCATGTCGAGGAGCTCGAGCGACAGGGCCGCGCCCTCGTCATCCGTCCCGAGAGCATGCCCATTCAGAACACCGAGACCAATGTCGAGCACCTGCGCGCCGTCTTTAACCACGGCCACGCCCTGGCTGAGCGCGAGATGGACCGCTGGATCGACTGGCTCACCCGCTAGCCCCAAGGAGGCACCATGAGCACCACCCACGAGCTGCGTCTTGTTTCTTGGAACGTCAACGGCCTGCGTGCCGTCATGAAGAAGGATCCGAGCTTTGTCGACGTCGTCGAACAGCTCGACGCCGACGTCTTTGCCGTCCAGGAGACTAAGCTGCAAGAGGGCCAGATTGAGCTCGACTTGCCTGGCTACCACCAGACCTGGAGCTATGCCGAGCGCAAGGGCTACTCAGGCACCGCGGTCTTCTCGCGCGAGGAGCCCCTGCGAGTGCTGTACGCAGATGCCGTGCTCGAAGTTGCCCACAACGCGTTGAGCGCCGAGGACGAGGCGCTCGTTGCCGTTGCCGCAACCGAGGGTCGCGTCTGCGCGCTCGAATTCGACAGCTACTGGTTTGTGAACGTCTACACGCCCAACGCCCAGGGCGAGCTCGCGCGCATCGACACGCGCCTTGCGTGGGATACTGCCTATCGCGAGTTTCTCGTGAGGCTTGCCGCCGAGAAGCCCGTGGTGACCTGCGGCGACTTTAACGTGGCACACGAGGAGATCGACCTCAAGAACCCCGGCCCCAACCGCGGCAACGCAGGGTTCTCCGACGAGGAGCGCGAGAGCTTCACGCGCCTGCTCGATGCCGGCTTCACCGACACCTTCCGCGCCAGGTTCCCCGAGCTCGCGGGCGCCTACAGCTGGTGGAGTTACCGCTTCAGGGCCCGCCAGAACAACGCAGGTTGGCGCATCGACTACTTCCTCGTCTCGAACGACGTGGCTGAGCGCGTCACCGGAGCATCAATTCTCTCCGAGGTTATGGGCAGCGACCACTGCCCCGTGGAGCTCTCCATCGAGCTGTAGGGAACAGCGGGCGGACGAGGGTCAAAAACCTCGCCCGCCCGCTTCGTCTCAATTAGGTGAGGCAGGGATACCCCACGCCCCTTGCCTACAGAGCAGGAGCGCCGATGCCCGACTCGTCGAGCGCGGCGAGGAACGACTGCCTGCTCGCCGTGGCGATGAGCTCAGGCGGGAAGTGGATCTCCTCGAGCATGGCCAGCGCATGGTCAAAGTGCCCCACGCCCACGCAGATGTGAGCATCGGTGTTGACGGCAACCTTGCAGCCCAGCTCGGCGCACGTCTCGGCAATCTTCTTGCAAGTGGCATCAACCGCGGGACGTCCAAAGTCGAGGCTGTGCTCGTTTATCTCGATGAGTTTGCCCAGTCGCTTGGCCTCGCCCACTACCTCGGGGATGTCGAAGGGCACGGCCGAGCGGCCCGTGTGGGCGAGCATGAGAACCTTGGGGTTCCGCAGGGCGTTGAGGTACATCTGCGTTGTGGCCGCAAGCGAGGCGTCGCGCGAGAAGGAGCGGTCGTGCACGCTGGCGATCACATAGTCGCTGCGCTTGAAGACGTCGTCGCGCAGGATGCGCGGCTCATCGAGCGGGCAGCCGTTGATCTCAATCTCGACCGGAATGTCGTGACCAAACATGTTGCCCTCGAGGTCGACGATGTCGGCCTCACAGCCATGGAGCAGCGTGACGCCCTCCCACTCGCGCGGCCAGCACGAGTAGTTGTAGAAGAACTGGAAGTTGCGCATGTGCTGGTCGGGGTAGAGCATGCAGCTGAAGTGGTCGGTCGAGGCGAGCAGCTCGAGGCCGGCATCGCGCGCGGCCAGGACGTTCTCGCGAATCGTCGAGTAGGAGTGGCGCGAGTAGAGCGTGTGGGTGTGGGTATCGCAGAGGTTCTGGTACATGCGGTTCCTTCCCGGGACTTACATCCCCATCAAAACGGGACGGCAGCCCTCCGGGGCCAACCATCCCAAAGAAAGGGCCGGGCACGCGATGCGCCCGGCCGCCAGCCATTACTTGTACTCGGCCGCAAGCGCGCGCCAGGCGGACATGGAGTTGACGATGGTGTCGTAACTCACGCAGTAGCCAACGCGCACCCAGCCCAGGCAGCCAAAGCTGTCGGAGGGAACGGGCAGCAGCTCATGGGCGCGGGCACGCTCGAAGAACGCGTTGGCGTCGGGCTCGAGGGCCTTGACCCACAGGTAGAAGGCACCCGCCGGCTCGATGTACTCGTAGCCCGCCTCGGCAAGGCCGGCCGTGAGGGCCTCGCGGTTGCGCGCGTAGGCGTCGACGTCACTCGGCACGTCGACGCAGTCGATGAGGACGCGCTGGAAGATGGCCGGAGCGCAGACAAAGCCCAGCGTGCGACCCGCACCAGCAACCGTGGGGATAAGGCGGTCGTGCTCGGGGTTGGTGGGAGGCACGAGCACCCAGCCAATGCGCTCGCCCGGAAGCGACAGGCTCTTGGAGTAGCTGTAGCACACGATGGTACGGTCATAGATCGCAGGCACCCACGGCACCTCGGCACCGTAGGTAATCTCGCGGTAAGGCTCGTCGGAGATAAGGTAGATGGGGTGGCCCAGTTCCTCGCCGCGCTTGCTCAGCACGCCAGCGAGGGCCTGCAGGGTCTCGCGGGTGTAGACGGTGCCCACCGGGTTGTTGGGCGAGTCGATGATGACGGCGGCGGTGCGCTCGGTGATAGCGGCGGCGACGGCCTCGGCGTCGATCTGGAAGGTGGCGGGGTCTGCCATGACCTCGACGCAGGTGCAGCCGCAGGTCTCGATCCAGACACGGTACTCGGGGAAGTACGGGGCAATGACGATGACCTCGTCACCAGGGTTGGTCACCGCATGGAGCGTGATGGTGAGCGAGGCGGCGGCGCCACAGGTGATGTAGAGGTCGCCAGCGGCAGCCACGTCACGGCCGCCCATCTCGGCGGAAAAGCGACGCGTGAGGGAGGCAGCGACGGCCTCGCGGCAGGCCGGCAGGCCGTTGGCGGGCGTGTAGCCGTGGACCTGCGCCGGGGGAAGTGCGGCAGAGGCCGTGAGCGAGGCGGCGACCTCGGCGGGCGCCGGGACGCTCGGGTTGCCCAGGCTAAAGTCGAAGACGTTCTCGGCGCCAATCTCGGCCTTGCGGGCGGCGCCATAGGCCGCGATCTCGCGGATGGAGCTCTTGGAGGCTCCGTAGCCGTACATGGTCTCGTTGATCATTTACATCCCCCTCGCGCTAAAGGCAGACGGCCGCGCAAGCGCGACCGTCCGTCATGGTTACTCGTTGTTGCGGTTCTCGTCAGACGCGCCTGGCTCGGCAGGCATGGCCGAGGCGGCATCGGCGTCGGCGGCCTCGGCCGCATCGTCGCTCGCGTCCTCCGCGGCAACCGCGACGCGCGCGGCCTCCGCAGCCTCGGCGGCAACAGCCTCGTCGAGCTCGCCGGGCTTCACGTCCTGCGAGGGCTTGGCGGCAGTCCCCTCCTCGGGATGGGCCTCGACGTAGGCATCCCACTTGTCGTCGAGCAGGGCCTCGACGACCTCGCCCTCGACCGTCTCGCGGGCAAGCAGGACGTTGGCCATCGTGTCCATCTGGTCACGACGGGCCTCGAGCACCTCGCGGGCGCGCTTGTGGGCCTCGCGCATGATGCGCTCGACCTCGTCATCGATGCGCTTGGCGGTCTCGGCCGAGTAGTCCTGGTGGTCGGCGTAGTCGCGGCCCAGGAAGACCTCGTGCTGGGCCTCGCCAAAGACCTGCGTACCCAGGGCCTCGCTCATGCCAAGGCGCGTGACCATCTGGCGGGCGATCTTGGTGGCGCGCTCGAGGTCGTTGCTGGCGCCGGTGGTGATGTCGTCGCAGAAGAGCTCCTCGGCGGTGCGGCCGGCGAGAAGGGCGGCGATCTGGTCGAGCATGCCGTCGCGCGTGTTGAGGAAGTGGTCCTCCTCGGGCAGCTGCAGCGTGTAGCCCAGCGCCTGGCCGCGGGCGATGATCGAAATCTTGTGCACCGGGTCGGAGTTCTCGAGCACGTGGCCCACGAGGGCGTGGCCGCTCTCGTGGTAGGCAATCGTGGTGCGCTCCTTGGCCGTCATGACGCGGCTCTTGCGCTCGGGTCCGGCGATGACGCGCTCCATGGCCTCCTCGACCTCGTCCATCGTGATCTTGGACTTGCGGCGACGCGCGGCGAGCAGGGCACTCTCGTTCATGAGGTTCATGAGATCAGCGCCCGTGAAGCCAGGCGTGAGCTTGGCCAGGCGGGCAAAGTCGATGTCACCGGCAAGGGGCTTGCCCTGCGCGTGCACGCGAATGATCTGCTCGCGGCCGGCGACGTCGGGGCGGTCGACCGTGACCTGACGGTCAAAGCGGCCGGGACGCAGCAGCGCCGGGTCGAGGATGTCGGGACGGTTGGTGGCAGCAATGAGAATCACGGCGTCGTTGGCATCGAAGCCGTCCATCTCGACGAGCAGCTGGTTGAGCGTCTGCTCGCGCTCGTCGTGGCCACCGCCCACACCGGCGCCGCGCTGGCGGCCCACGGCGTCGATCTCGTCGATGAAGATAATCGAGGGGCTCGCGGCCTTGGCCTGCTTGAACAGGTCGCGCACACGGCTGGCACCCACGCCAACGAACATCTCGACAAAGTCAGAGCCCGAGATGGAGAAGAACGGCACGCCCGCCTCGCCAGCAACGGCCTTGGCAAGCAGCGTCTTGCCCGTACCCGGAGGGCCCACGAGCAGCACGCCGCGCGGAATCTTGGCACCCAGCTTGTGGAAGCGCTCGGGCTCAGCGAGGAAGTCGCGAATCTCGCTGAGCTCCTCGACCGCCTCGTCAACGCCGGCGACGTCTGCGAACTTGACCTTGGGACGGGTCTCCTCGGTGGTCTTGGCCTTGGTCTTGCCAAAGCCCATGGCCTGGCCGTTCTGGTTCTGGACGCCACGCATGAAGAAGACAAACACGCAGATCATGAGCAGCGTTGGCAGCACGGTGAACAGCAGCGTCTCGACCCATTCGTCGCTCGAGGTGTCCACGGTGTAGGAGACCTTGGGGTGCTCCGCCATGAGCTCGGAGAGGCTGTCGTTTCCGGCATAGGTGCTCTTGAACGAGACGAGCTTGGAGTCGTTGCCCTTGTCGGCGTCGCTCTTCCAGTACTTGCCGGTGACCTCGCCGGAAGACACCTTGTAGGTGAGTGAGGAGACGCGATCGTCCTTTACGGCCGCCACAACGTCGCTCGTGGGAATGCTGGCAGACGCGGAGGAGACGCCGCCAAAGAGCGAGGGCATCATCGAGTAGACCAGGTAGCCAACGAGGGCAATCACAATGATTGCCGAGATGACGTTGGTGCGCGGCGTATTGGGACCGCCCTGCTCGGGCGGGCGCGGGCTGTTGTTATTGCTGCTCATAGACTACTTTCCGTAGACCTCCGGCTTGAGGATTCCAATGTAGGGAAGGTTGCGGTAACGCTCGGCGAAGTCGAGGCCGTAGCCCACGATGAACTCGTCGGGCACGTGCGCGCCCACGTAGCGCGGGGTCACGGCGGTCTGCTGGCCCGGGATGTCCTTCACGAGGAAGGCGGCGATCTCGAGGGAGGCCGGGTGGCGCGAGCGCAGGTTCTTCATGAGGTACTTGAGCGTGAGGCCCGAGTCGAGGATATCCTCGATGATCAGGACGTCGCGGCCCTCGATCTTGGTGTCGAGGTCCTTGACGATGCGGACGACGCCCGAGCTCACCGCGCCGTCGCCATAGCTCGAGACGGCCATGAAGTCGATGCCGAGCGGGCAGTCGATGGCACGCATGACATCGCCCATGAAGACGACGGCACCGCGGAGAACCGCGATGAGCAGCGGGTTCTTGCCCGCGTAGTCGCGCGTGATGTCGGCGCCCATGCGCGAGACGATGCCCTTGATGTCCTCCTCGGACAGAATGACCTTGCTAACGTCGGGATGAATCTGCTCCATGGCGCGTTCCTCTTTCCTTCCCGAGGCAGGCAGCCTCATGTACCACCGGCGCCGCTCGTCAGGCACACTCAGTGGAAATTAGATTCTAGCAACCCTCACGGACTGATATTGCGCGCGGCCCAAACCATTTGGGTGCAAGTTAACGTTGGGTGCTGCCCAGCGCCCAACCCGGGCGGCTACCAAAACAGGGGGGACGCGGTCGAGCAGAAAGTCCTCGATGGAGCAGGCGCCAGAGACCGCACCGCCCACGACGATTCGCTTGGCCTCGGGATTCTTGACGAGGAAGGCCGCCACGCCGTTTTGGCCAGCCTCGTTGCCACCCTTGATCTCGATGGCAGACAGGCTCGATCCGCAAATAAGAGCCGGCTTGCGGACCTCGCCTAGCGCAAGGACGTCCTGGGAGATGGTCGGCTCGATGATGGCGCCGCGCATGTATGACGCCCAACGGACAACGTCTGAGCTGAGGCGGGCCGCGCCGGGGTAGCCGCCAAAGAACAGGTAGTCATCGAGCGAGAAGCCAAAGGCCTCACGGCACTCGGCATAGCCCCAATGCGGCGAGCGGATGAGCTCGTAGCGTCCCGCAAGCGAGTCCTCAAACCCCTTGTGGAGGAGGAGCGACGAAGAACCGCTGAGAATGGGCTTGACCTGCACGTTTTCCCTGCGGTCCCTGTCGTAAAGGGACTTCACCGCCGCAGACCAATGCGGGACCTTTTGAATCTCATCCACGACGAGCACGACGGGCGCCTCGCGGGCCATATTGCGCGCCTGCTGCCACTCAGTTTCGAGCCATTGAGTCGACGGGGTGATAGCGTCATCGACGCTTACGAAGTGATGGAGTGCCCCTGTCCTCGCGAGAGCTTGGGAGATCATAGTCGTCTTGCCCGTCTGGCGCGGGCCAACGACAACCTGGATGTACGGGCTGTCTCGTTCGACAATCCTGTTCGCGATGGTATCGACCTGACTTCGCTCAAACACGTGCCCTCACCTGTCCTTTTGCTCACCCAAAATCTTTTACTCATTACGATTAGTATTCGATAAGGATGCAGGTAAGAGCATGCACTGATTGCTAGTTATGAGGGCCCTCAATCCTCTGCTGGGCACTCGCAAGCAGCGACTCAATGAGCCTGAGCTTCGTATCGTCCAGACGATACGAAGGCGTAGTAACGCCCATTCCGTACATTGCCTTGCCGTTGATGTGAATGGGTACGGCCACGCAGGTCACGCCATCCGTAATCTCCTCATAATCATGAGCGAATCCCGTGCGGCGAACCTCGAGCAACTGGTCCCATAGGACATTGGCACTCGTAATCGTGTTCGCCGTGAATGAGGTGAACTTCTTGGGAAGCAACCGGTTGACCTCGGGACGCGTCTTTTCGGAGAGAATGGCCTTTCCGATGGCGGTGCAGTAAGCCGGGAACACCTTCCCCACGTCAGAGATCAGTCGAATGGGCGACGGGGAATCGACCTTGGCAATGTAGGCGACGTTACCGCCCTCGAGCATGCCCAATTGACACGTCTCGCCACAAGCGTCAACGATACGATGCATCTCTTCGATGATGAAATGGAGCTCAGGGTCCGAGCCTCCATACACCTTGCCAGCCAAATACGTGTTGACCCCGATGGCATAGCGACCGGAAACGGCATCGTACGAGATGTAGTTCATATACTCCATCGTATGGAGCATGGGCGAGAGCGTTCCTTTGGGGATGTCCGTCATTCGCTGAACGTCCGTAAACGTCAGCCCGTCCTCGTATTTTGAGAGCAGGCCAAGTAGTTCGAGGACGCGACAGGTTGCACGGTGGAGTTTAGTAGAGTCTTCGGCTTCCATTCTTTTCCCAACCTACGCGCGCGACACACCGGGGTCAGACGACCCCTTGTGATTTCAATTTCGATGCTAGCCGAAAAGTCGAGCAAATCACCGATGAGTTTGAATATTCGAACTCAGTTTGCCATTTGCGGCCAAGAATCGACCGCTCGCCCTTGTCATCCTCCGTTCCGCTAATTATCGGGAATACGATGCAGCCATCAACCGAACTTGGTTTGATATATCGATCATAAAGAAAGGACGGATATGTTTGGAACATCGGCCGGACTCATCGTTGCGGCGCTGATCGGCATCGCCGTAATCGTGTGTCTCATCGTATTTGCCAAGGTGCACGCATTCCTGGCGCTCATGTTGGGCTCGTTCGTCATGGCAATTCTTGCGGGCGTACCCCTCACCGATTCGTTTACGTCGTTTACCACGGGCCTGGGGAGCACCGTGGGAAACGTGGGCGTCCTCATCGTGCTCGGCTCGATGATTGGCGTGCTGCTCACGAAGACCGGCGCGTCCGATCAGATCGTCGACACGATCGTCGCTCATTCGTCCAAGAAGGCCCTTCCCTGGGCCATCGCGGCCATCGCCTTCATCATGGGCATTTCCCTGTTCTTTGAGGTTGGCCTCGTTCTGATGATCCCCGTGGTCATGAGCCTTGCCAAGCGCCAGAACATGCCTGCCATCGCGCTGGGCATCCCCGCCATCGCCGCACTTGGTTGCCTGCACGGCTTCGTGCCGCCCCACCCCGGCCCCCTGACGGCCATCTCCTACCTCAACGCCAACCTTGGCGTCACCCTGGCGCTCGGACTCATCATTGCCATCCCCACCACCATCGTCTCCGGCCCGATTGCCGCCAAGTGGATGGCCAAGGCAGTGCCCGTCAAGGCTAACGAGGACTACGCCGCGAGCGACACCTCCATCGCCGTGGAGAACCGCCCGTCCTTCATCGCGTCGCTCATGATCGTCCTGCTCCCCGTCATCCTCATGCTGCTCAACGCAATCTTTGAGCTCACCGGACTGCAGATCCCGTACATCACCACGCTCGTCTCGTTCTTCGGAAGCTCTGTCGTGGCGCTGCTCACCGCCGTCATCTCCGGTGTCTTTGCCCTTGGTCTCAAGGGCGGCCGCTCCTTCAAGGATGTCAACGGCCTGCTCGGCAGCTCCTTCACCTCCATCGCCGGCATCCTGATGATCGTGGGGGCGGGCGGCGGCTTCAAGCAGACGCTCGTTGACTCCGGCATTGCCGATGTTCTCGGTGGCTACCTCGTTCAGCTCGCAGTGCCCATCTTTGTGTCCGCTTGGCTTATCGCCGTCTTCATTCGCCTGGCAACCGGCTCCGCGACCGTCGCCACCATCACCGCGGCAGGCATCGTCGCCCCTCTCGCGGCCTCTTGCTCGACGGCTGAGCTCAGCCTCATCGTTCTCGCCATTGGTGCCGGCTCCATGTTCTTCTCCCACGTCAATGACGGAGGCTTCTGGATGGTCAAGGAGTACTTCGGCCTCACGATGGGACAGACATTCAAGACGTGGTCCCTCAGCTGCACGCTGATCTCCGTCATCGGCCTCATTGGCGTGTGCCTGCTGAGCCTGTTCGTCTAGCCCTCGACCCACCAGAAAGGTAATTAATAATGCGCAAGCCCAAGTTCATCGTCCCCGCCGTCACCGTCTTCGACGAGAAGGGCGCGGTCGACCCGAACGCCAACGTCAAGCTTTGGAACGAGCTCATCGGGCGCGGCGTCGACGGAATTCTTCTTCACGGCAGCAACGGCGAGTTCTTCGCGCTCTCAGAGCAGGAGCGCACGAAGCTCATCGAAGCCGCCGCCGAGGTTGCCCGCGGCAAGGTCGACCTTATCGTGGGGACCGGCACCAACGCAGTTGCCGAGACCGTCAGGCTCTCCAAGCGCGCACTCGAGCTCGGTGCCGATGCCGCCATGGTCATCACCCCGTTCTACTTTGGCCTTGGTCACGAGGGAATCGTCGAATACCTCTGCGCCGTGGCAGGCCAGGTTGACGGCAACGTCATGCTCTACAACTTCCCCGCCCGCACCGGCAACGACATCGACGCCGACGCAGTTCGCCAGGTCGTCACCCGCTGTCCCAACGTCATTGGCATCAAGGACACCGTCACCGACATGGGGCACACCCGCGCCATCATCGAGGCCGTCGCCGACATCGCCCCCGACTTCATCGTCTACTCGGGATTCGACGAGAATTTTGCTCACAACGGTCTCACCGGCGGAAGCGGGTGCATCGCCGCGCTGGCCAACATCTACCCAGAGCTCACCCACGCTTGGGCCACGGCACTTGGCGCCTCGGACTGGGACCGCGTGGAGAAGATCCAGCACGTCATCGACGGACTGGCCTCGGTCTACGACGTGGCACCGCTGTTCGTCCCCGCGGTCAAGTACGCAATGTCGCTTCGCGGCCTGCCGGTAAAGCCCATCTGCCGCTCCACGGTTCTCCCCCTCACCGAGGACCAGAAGGAGCAGATTGCAGCAATTCTCGAAACCGCACGTCAGAGCATCGAGGCCAATAACCTCGTCTAATTAGTGCGTAGGACGTCTCCCTATCAAAGAAGAACGTGGCCTTATGGCCGAGAAGAGAAAGGAACCATTGTGTCTACTCTCGACTCCATCTACTCCAACCAGCCCGAGGGTATCTACGACTCTCCCACGCATGCCGACGGCCCCAAGGGCAAGCTGCCCCTGACCGACAAGATCCTGCGCGAGAGCCCGAGCGGAGACATGTTTGGCATGACGCTTAACGCGGGAATGGGCTGGGAGCCGAGCGAGCTCGCCAACGATGGCGTCATGATGATCTCGACGCTGGCTGGAATTCGCTCCGAGGACGGCACGCCCAAGGCGCTCGCCCTGCACACGGGCGGCTACGAGCTGGGCGTTCAGCTTGAGGCCGCGGCGAAGGTCTTCAAGGAGAACCACAAGCTCCCCTATGCGACCTTCGTCTCCGATCCCTGCGATGGCCGCACCCAGGGAACCATCGGCATGTTCGACTCGCTGCCCTACCGCAACGACGCAGCCATGGTCTTCCGCCGCCTCATTCGCTCGCTTCCCACGCGCAAGGGTGTCCTTGGCGTTGCAAGCTGCGACAAGGGTCTGCCGGCGACCATGATGGCCCTCGCCTCCCAGCACGATCTGCCCACCGTCCTCTGCCCCGGCGGCTCTACCCTCATGCCCAAGGATGGCGAGGATGCCGGCACCATTCAGACCATCGGCGCCCGATACGCCTACGACGAGATCACTCTCGAGCAGGCCGCCTGCAGGGGCTGCCATGCCTGCGCCTCCGCCGGTGGCGGATGTCAGTTCCTTGGAACCGCGGGCACTTCGCAGGTCGTTGCCGAGGGCCTCGGCTTTGCCATCACCCACTCTGCCCTCGCCCCTTCCGGCACCAAGATCTGGGAGGACATCGCCGCCGGTTCCGCCCGCGCCCTGCTCACCCTCATGGAGAAGGGCATCACCACCAAGGACATCATCACCTGGGAGGCCGTCGAGAATGCGATGATCGTCCACGCGGCCTTTGGCGGCTCGACCAACCTGCTTCTCCACCTTCCCGCCATTGCCTTTGAGGCTGGCGTCAAGCGCCCAACCGTTGACGACTGGTCGCGCATCAACCGCGCCGTGCCGCGCATCGTGAGCGTGATGCCCATTGGCCCCGTCCACTATCCGACCAGCATGGCCTTCATGGCAGGCGGCGTGCCCGAGGTCATGCTCAAGCTTCGCGACCTCGGCCTTCTCCACGAGGACGTCATGACCGTTACCGGCCAGACCCTCGGCGAGAACCTCGACTGGTGGGAGAACAGCGAGCGCCGTGCCCAGTGTCGCAAGCACCTCGAGGAGACCACTGGCGTTTCGCCCGACGAGATCATCATGACCCCCGAGGCCGCAAAGGGCCGCGGCATGACCTCGACGGTCACCTTCCCCAAGGGCAACATCGCGCCCGAGGGTTCCGTCGTAAAGTCCACGGCCATCGACCCGCGCGCCATCGATGATGACGGCGTCTACCGCCACACCGCCAAGGCCAAGGTATACCGTTCCGAGAAGGCCGCCATCAAGGCAATCAAGGAGCACGAGGTCCAGCCCGGCGACATCATGGTCGTTCTTGGCGTTGGCCCGATGGGCACCGGCATGGAGGAGACCTATCAGCTCACCAGCGCCCTCAAGAAGGTCCCGAACGGCCACCTCATCGCGCTGATCACCGACGCGCGCTTCTCTGGAGTCTCCACCGGCGCCTGCTTCGGCCACGTTGGCCCCGAGGCTCTTGCCGGCGGCCCCATCGGCAAGCTTCGCGACGGCGACGTCGTCGAGATCATCGTTGACACCAACAAGCTCGAGGGTTCGATCAACTTCATCGGCACCGACGAGAAGAACCCGCTCCCCTACGATGAGGCCGCGAAGATCCTCGACGAGCGCGAGCTTCTCGAGGGCGTTGGTCCCGACGAGGACCTGCCCGACGACACGCGCATTTGGGCTGCTCTCCAGGACGTCTCCGGCGGCACTTGGCAGGGCTGCGTCTACGACGCCGACAAGATTGTCGAGGCAATCAATGCTGGCAAGAAGGCACTTACGGATAAGTAGGAAGTCAATAGGCGCGCTCCCTTCTTAACGCGTCTGCAAGGCAGCAGGGGCACCCAACCTTATGGCTGGGTGCCCTTCTGTTTAGCAAAGGCGCGCAAGCAAACAAGCCCTACTCGTTGGGCCGCCACGAGAGTTCGAGGGCAACGCGGGTGGCGCTCGTGACGCGGGCGCGCTCATCGGCTCGCAGGGGCGCCACCCACACGACAGGTCCGCCAACACCACTGCGCACCACGGGCACCGCACCGCGCAGGCTCGCCTCGACCTTGGCATCGATGAGCAGGTCGGACAGCTTCTTCGACTGCCCATGCATCCCCAGGGGACACAGCACTTCGCCAAGCTCCGGGCCAGAGACCCATAGCCTGCCGCCCAGCTGTCCCACGCCACACGCGGCGGCGTCGAGCAGAACCGAGAAGCCCTCCCACTCGCGCGCGTGCGCCCTTGCCACCGCCACGGGGTCGCTTCCCACCGTGAGCTCGCGCAGCCTCGCCGAGAGCGTCCCCGCCGCAAGGTCGAGCTCGCCCACCTGGCCCGGGGCCGCAATGGTGGCCGACTTGCCCGCGACGCCCGCGAGGGCCGGCACCTCGAGCCAGCCGCTCGTCTCGCCCAGCCCCTGTGCCTCGCGCGCCCTGATGCTCAGCGCCCCGTAGCTCACGCGGACATCGACCCCGCTCGGCAACGTGGCAGACCCCGTGCCAGCGGCAACGATCTGCAGCACGCGCGCCACGTGACCCGCCTCGATGCGGCACTCGGGGCACGCCTTCGCGACCGCCATCCGCACGACCCGGCGCGCAATCGCCACGTCGGTCGCGGCGAGGCGCGCGGCGTCGAGGGCAACCAGGCCGTTCGCGCGGCGCCGCTCGAGGGCGCGGTAGGCACGCGCAGCCACCTGGGTGAGATAGGAGTCCTCGTCCGAGAGAATCTCGCAGGTGGAGGCCATCGACTCGAACAGCCGCGGGTTGCGCTGGCGGGCAAGCGGCACGATCTCATGCCTCACGAAGTTGCGCAGGTAGTGGGTATCGGCGTTCGTGGCGTCCTCATGCCATTCGACGCCACGCATACGCAGCAGGTCGCACAGCTGCTCGTGGGTCATGTCCAGAAGAGGCCGCACGATGCGGTTGCGGCGGCGCGGAATCGAGGAGAGCCCCTGCGTGCCCGACCCCTTGATGGCGTGCATGAAGAACGTCTCGGTGCGATCGTTCGCCGTGTGCGCCGTGACGATGCGCGCGCTCGACCTTGGCAGCCCCGCCTCGGCGCACAGCTCGTTTGCCAGGTGGTTTGCCGCGGCATAGCGCACCTCGCGTGCCACGTTCTCGACGTTGGAGTCGCCCCACTCGGCAGAGGCAGCAAGCGCCGCCACGTCGACCCGGCGCACCGTTACAGGGACCCCCAGGCTCTCGGAGAGCTCGCGCACAAAGCGCTCGTCGGCATCGGCATCGGCACCCCTGAGCTGGTGGTTTACATGCAGAACATGCAGGCGCTCGCGGGCGATGCGCGCACGTCCGCGCCCGTCGTCGATGTCGAGCTCGCCCGTCGCGGCCAACACGAGCAGCGCCGTTGAGTCCGCGCCGCCCGAGACCATGAGCACCACGGGACCAAGCTTCTCGGCACCGGCGCGGCCGCTTGGACGCTCGAAGGCCTGACCCGAGCCATACCTGCTGCTCACGCTCGCCACGCCCGCTCACCCCATCCGTTTGGCCCGCGACGCTCCTCGCGGGCTATCCTATTGGCTTGTCTAGTGTACGACCACGAGGGGCCGCCCGGCACTTCCCTCGCGACCAATTCGCCGCAGCTAGCGACACACATAAGGAGCCAACCATGGCATACCAGCTAGAACTTTGCTGCCCCGCAACGCCAGGCGAGCAAGACTATGACGCCTCGCTCGCCACAAACGCCACGCGAACCTTCGTGGGCTTCGAGGGCCAGGGCGCCATCGAGGCGCGCGCGCAGCGCCCCGACGCCTTCCGCGTCTTTGTGAACGGCTCGCCCATCTCGCTCGCAGGAGAGGCAGACGCCGAGGGCTGGGTGTGCGCAAGCATCGCCCACGCAACCGTCAATGGCGACAACTACCTGCAGGTCAGCACCCTCGAGGCCAACGCGGGCACCATCGAGGTGCGCATTGCCTACCCAACCCTTCGCGACGACACCGCCGCCTGGGAGAGCAACCCCTCGCTCGCCCTGCTCGACCAGGTCATTAACGCCGAGGTCAAGGCCGGCTTCTCGTGCGGCCAGCTCGTCGTGGCAAAAGACGGCGCCATCATCGCCCGCTGCTGTTACGGGGCCACCAACTCCTACCTGCCAGATGGCACGCCCATCCCGGCCGCCGAGCGAAGGCCCGTCACGGACGAGACGCTCTTCGACATGGCGAGCAACACCAAGATGTATGCCTGCAACCTTGCCCTGCAGAAGCTCGCGAGCGAGGGCAGGCTCGACCTCGCGGCGCGCGTGCGCGACTACCTGCCCGAGTTCCGCGACCAGCCGGGCGCCGCGATTCCCGGCAAGGACGAGCTCACCATCACCGAGCTGCTCCAGCACCAGGCGGGCTTCCCGGCAGACCCCAGCTACCACAACGTCGACTACGACCCCCAGCTCCACAGGGTCGTGGCCGGCAGTCGCGCCAACGCCGCCCTCTTTACCCAGAGCCGTGATGAGGCGCTCGAGAAGATCATCGCCACGCCGCTCGAGTACGCCCCCGGCACCGCCACGCGCTACTCGGACGTCGACTACATGCTGCTTGGCTTTGTGGTCGAGGCCATAACCGGCCGGCGCCTCGACGATTACGTGCGTGAGCAGATCTATGAGCCCCTGGGGCTTGCCCGCACCACGTTCGAGCCTCTCAAGCACGGCTTTTCCAAGGATGACTGTGCGGCGACCGAGCTCATGGGCAACACGCGCGATGGCGCGGTGGGCTTCGAGGGCGTGCGCCGCCACACCGTTCAGGGCGAGTGCCACGACGCCAAGGCCTTCCACGTGATGGGCGGCGTCTCGGGCCATGCCGGCCTCTTCTCCTGCGCGAGCGACGTTGCCGTGCTCATGCAGGTCATCGTCAACCGCGGCGGCTACGGCAACGTGCGCCTCTTTGACGAGGACACCCTCGACCGCTTCATCAAGCCCAAGGACACCGACCCCACCTTTGGCCTGGGCTGGCGCCGCAAGGCCCACGCCGGCTACACGCAGATCTTCTCGCAAGTACCCGACACGGCGAGCGTTGGCCACACCGGCTGGACCGGCACCTTTACCCTCATCGACCCCGTGAACCACCTTGCCATCGCCTGGCTCACGAGCCGCCGCAACACGCCCGTGCTCGACCCCGCCACAGACCCCAACGACTTCGTGGGCTGCCACTTCCTCGCCGGGCGCTACGCCATCGTTCCCACCCTGGTCTACCAGGCACTCCACACCTCGGCCGAGGCGGCGGACGCCCTGCTTGCAGACCTCGTGCGAGCAAAGCGCGCTGAGCTCGCCGGCGGCGGGGCCTTTGACACCGCCCCCGACCGAGCAGACCTCGCCGCCCTCGAGAGCGTTGCCCGCGAGCGAGGTGTGCGAGCGTGAACGGATGGGAGACCGAGTTTGGCACGCACGATGCCGCAAGCGACCTAGACCTGCCCTGGCCGCAGGAGGCCACCCCACTGGCGCCGCTCATGCACCTGCATGTTCTGGCGAGCGGGTCCAAGGGCAACGCCGCGGTGGTAGAGGGGCCGCAGGGAAGCGTCCTCATCGACGACGGTCTGAGCCGCCGCGAGCTGCTGCGGCGCGCCGACGAGCTGGGCGTCAACATGGATCGCGTTGGCTGCGTCGTGGTGACGCACGAGCACAGCGACCACGTGAGCGGCCTCACCGTCTTCTGCAAGCGCTACTCCGGCAGGCTCGTTGCCACGGCCGGCACCGCCAGCGGGCGCAAGTACCTCGCCACGTTGCCGTTTGAGCTGGTGAACAGCGCAGACGAGTTCGAGACCTGCGGCATGCGCGTGCGCACCTTCCCCACCTCGCACGACGTGGCCGACCCCTTTGGGCTGCGCTTCGACTGCGAGACGAGCGCAGGCGCCGACAGCCTGGGCTACTGCACCGACACGGGCGTACTGGGCAACCGCGCGCTCGAGCTGCTGCGGGACGTGCGTATCCTGGCCCTCGAGAGCAACCACGACGAGCGCATGCTCGCCACCGGCCCCTACCCCGCCATCCTCAAGGAGCGCGTGGCGGGCGA
>NZ_CEVYAT010000003.1:0-35275 GCF_982402205.1 Parolsenella sp.
TGCCCTCGGCACGCCAGTTGTTGGGCGTGTGGCACATGTCGCAGACGACGACGCCCGCGAGGTCAACGCCGTCGGACTGCATGTCGGCGGCGCACACGCCGTAGTTGCCAATCTGCGGGTAGGTGAAGGCAACGACCTGGCCGGCGTAGGAGGGGTCGGAGATGACCTCCTGGTAGCCGGACATCGAGGTGTTGAAGACGAGCTCGCCGAACGTCTCGCCGGTGGCGCCCACCGACAGACCCTCGAACGTGGTGCCGTCCTCGAGCGCAAGCAGCGCCTTGGTGGCGCCCTTTGCCAGAAGTGGGTTCACGCGTTCCCCTTTCGGTTGGGTTCGCGCGGCAAGAAAAAGACGCCCGGGGTGCCCGAGCGCCATAAAAATAGACGCCCGGCATGGCCGAGGGCGTCCCCACAAGACGGGTGCGCATGCGCCGCGCGCCCTTTGGCCCAACGTAAACCCGGCATGTCCAGCGCCGAGTCAGGCCGTTTGCCTTGCAGGTATCCCGTACCGTGCTTAAAGGTCGTGGGTACTATAACGCCTTGTTTTGATGAGCGACAGCTAACTTTTGGTTTGGCAACCTTACATACCTGCAGGTAGAGCAGGTAGGCACGCGGTTATGCGCTCTTGCGGGCAGAATATCCATTTCTTGTGAAGCGCAGTGGGATGGGCACGGGCGGCCGATGCGTGCGAGAAGGGCGGGGCTCGCAGGGCGTTGCACGGATACCGGGCTCGTGCGTTCACGTGGGCACGCCAGGTCCGACTCGCTGCACGGATATCGGCTTCGTGCATCCCCGCAGGCCTGGCTGGTTCAGTCTGCTGCACGGATATCGGGCTCGTGCATCCCCGTGAGTCCGACAGGTCCGGTCCGTCGCACGCAATGCGACCTAGTGCGTTCACGCCGGCACGCCAGGTCCGACTCGCTGCACGGATATCGGCTTCGTGCATCCCCGCAGGCCTTGCTGATTCGGTCTGCTGCACGAAAATCGGCTTCGTGCGTTCACGGGGGAACGCACGAAGCCGAATTAAGTGCAGCCAAAAGAACTCGGTCACCTCAATTGAATGCACAACCCCAAAAGTAGTGCAGCCCAACGCCCTCGAGTGCCACGGACAAATACACAACCCCGACTTGTGAGCAGCAAGGCCGTCCGCGACCTCGCTAGGCGCCACAATCACAGGCGGACGAGGCCTTCTCGCCCCCCTCGAGATAGCGGACGGGCCTGCAGGGATTGCCCACCGCCACGCAGTTGGAGGGGATGTCGCACACGACGACGCTGCCGCCGCCAATCACCACGTTGTCGCCAATGGTCACGCCCGGCATCACGTGGACGCCCGCACCAATCCAGACGTCGTGCCCCACGCGGATGGGGCGAGCGTACTCGATGCCTTGGCGACGCAGCGCGGCGTCAACGGGGTGCCCCGCCGTATAGAAGCCGCAGTTGGGCGCCACGAAGACGTTATCGCCAAACGTCACCCTGGCACCGTCGAGAACCACGAGGTTATGGTTGGAGAAGAAGTTCTCGCCCAGCTCGATGTTGTAGCCGTAGTCGCACCAGAAGGGGGCGGTGACGCAAGCGCCCTTCCCCACCTCGCCGAGGAGCTCGCGAAGAATCGCGCGCTGACCTGCCGCATCGGAGGGCCGCAGCTGGTTGAAGTCGTAGCACAGCTCCTTGGCATGGGCGCGCTCGGCAAGCAGCGCCTCGTCGTTGTCGGCGTCGTACAGCTCGCCCGAGAGCATCTTGTCCTTCTCGGTCATGGCATCCTCCGGACGCACCTCGTTGCCTCTTGCGACTACAGTAGCAGGAGGCGAAAGAGGAGGCGCGCGTGACATACGAGACGAACGACGAGACGCGCGGCCGCTTCCTTGCGGCGCTCGCGCGACGGGGCATGCTGGGCGAGGATGGCCTCACCATCTGGGGAGAGCCCGCCTGGCGCCATATCGCCGCAGGTAGCGAGCCACAGGCGCTCGATAACGCAACCGTGGCGCAGCGAAACGTCGTCGTTCGCGCGCATGCCACGCCAGCCCTTGCGGGCGAGCACTGCGCCGGATGGGTCGAGGCGGTCTTTGCCGGCTGTGGTCTGCGGCTTTATGCCGGGGACGCCCGCGAGCTCTACGAACGCTACTGCCACGAGGGCAGCGGCGCGTGCCTGCTCGTAGGCATGATCGTGGCCGTGCCCGACGCCCCTTACACGCCGGGCGCCGCGCGCTTTGGCCACGTGGGGCTCTACATCGGGGACGACCAGGTCATGGACTGCGCGAATGCCCAGGTGCGCAAGCTGCCGCTCGACCTGTGGCTCAGCAACTACGGCGTGCAGGCGCAGCCCCGCTGGGGCTGGTACGGAGGCGTTGCCCTGGCTTAGGCGCGACGGCGGAACACGCGCCTGGAGCCTCTGTCGCGCTGGGACACTTGCTCAGGCAGGTATTGTCCCACTCCCCCACTTAACCTGAGGTTTCGCGCTCCCCTTACGCATGCTCGCGCCAGACGGGAAGGGCGCGGCGCACGATCCACCAGACGGCGGCGACGGCAAGCACGCCAAAGAGCACGAGCTTGGCCATGTCGGTGACCCAGCCAACCCGGTCGGCCACCTGCTGCCAGGCGTTGCCGGCCGCGGCGCCTAGACGCAAGCCACAATGCGGCAACGGGCCTTCCCACCCCGGGACAAACGCGATAATTGGAAAAGGCCCAACGGGAGGAGCACGAATGCCAACACTGCCGAACGTCATCGAGACGAGGCGCCTGACGCTGCGGCCCTGGAACGGGGGCGATGCAGCCAAGCTCTATCGCTATGCGAAAGATCACGAGGTAGGGCCTGCCGCCGGCTGGCCCGCACACGCCTCGG
The DNA here is from genome assembly GCF_982402205.1 of Parolsenella sp. Classification (NCBI taxonomy): domain Bacteria; kingdom Bacillati; phylum Actinomycetota; class Coriobacteriia; order Coriobacteriales; family Atopobiaceae; genus Parolsenella; species Parolsenella sp. The sequence continues at coordinate 2,837 of NZ_CEVYAT010000003.1, forward strand.
TCGAAGAGAGCCGCCAGATCATCCGCGACGTTCTTTCCACCCGCGGCACCTACGCCATCGTGCTCAAGGAGGCGGGATTCCCCGTGGCAGCATTGGCGTCATGAGCCCGCGCATGCATCACGCAGACGTTCAGAGCAGCGACCGCGAGCTGGGATTTTGGATTGGCAAGCCATACTGGGGTCGCGGTCTCATCCCCGAGGCCGTGGGCGCGCTTCTTGGCCAATGCTTTGCCGACCCCACTTGCCATGCCGTCTGGTGCGGCTATTACGAAGGCAACGAGAAGTCGCGGCGGTGCCAGGAGAAGTGCGGCTTTGCCTTCCACCACGTTGAGCCCAACAAACCCGTTGAGCTTCTGGACGAGGTGCGCACCGAGGTCTTCATGCGCCAGACTCGCGAGCAATGGCTTGCGAGAAGGGAGCGAAGGGACTAGGCCGTGTGCGCCCTGGGCCTTCCCGCGCTAGGATGGGATGCCGCACGCTTCTCGATGGACTCAACGGTGACATACGTCCTGCGCCCCCCTGCGATAGCCCTGCAGGATGCCAGAGTCGAGCATGTGGGTAGCGCGGCCGGCGGTCATGCCAAGCATGCGCGAGGCCTTCGCCGCAGAAACGGTCTTGCCCCTCACGACATAAGAGGCATCAAATTAGCAACTATTGCTAATTACTCGAACACGCAAGCAAACCCGACGCTACCGATACTTGTAGTGGCGCTTCCAGTAGGCGCGGGCTTCTTCCTCTAAGCTAAACGTGCGAGCGGTCCAGTCCCACCTCTTGAACTGCTCCCACGAGCAGCCAAACTTCCAGGACGGCGAAGTGCCGTAATACTGGCCACGGCGCGTCTGTACCGCAGGCAAGCAAACCTTGCGAGACGAGCAAAACCGCCGGCATCTGCATTTCGGGCTCCCATTGCCCGAGCTGATGCTGGCCGTTCGCACGCAAAATACCCGGTTGTCCTGGCCTCCAGGCGAGCGCGCGTCCCGCACTAGGCGCCCAACCCCAGGGATGTCACCACCCTGGGGCGGAGATGGGTTAATGGGGCTTCCTTCTGAGCGTTCTCGGTTTTGTTAGGGTCTCCGAGTCTCTAGGCACGTAACGCACGCCGCGCCGAGCGTAGGCTTTACCAGCCGGGTCTGGGTCTTTCGGCAAGCTCGTGGTAACACGGGAGACATGCGGACAAAAACGCGGGAGTGGTCTATTTAGTTTTACGCCACGGGCCACGGGCCACGGGCCACGGGCCACGATTAATGTACATGAGTCAGAGAATCGCCCACTAGTTACGAGCATAATCAGAGTTGAGCATTGGCACGTTCGCAACTTGTGTACACTAGCTCGCCTAAGATACGCACAGGGAGGGCACCCGGCCCAAAGGAACCAGGTACCCAAAATGCGCGCTCGCCCATCAACGGACGCCGCCGCAGGAGGTCAAGCTACAGCAGGTAGTCAGGCGTTCCCGTCTCGGAGTTAAAGCGCACGTTGCCAACGGTGTACTCAAAGTGAGACCCGTTGTTGCTGGTGACGGTGTTCATGGGGCCACTGCTAATTACGGTGCTCACCTCGCCCGTCGAAAGGTCCATGCGTGTGCGGACCGTCCCCGTGCCAATCTCGCTCTCGAAATGCAGCGATCCATCAGACTTGAAGACGCTCCTGAGACCAGACATACTCGGCTCCCTTCGCCGCAGACTCGTTTTATTAATACCCGGGTATCGGCGCGGCAAACCGCTGCCTGGACGCCATGCGCTTCGCTAATCGACCGCGACAGGCCTGATGCCGATGACCTCGGCCAGCATCGCCAGCGCCTCCCGCCAGCTCGCGCCGTCACGCATTTGCTGATCGACGAAGCGCTGCATCTCATCCCTGGTCATTTCCTCGTACTCATGCTCTTCCGTGGCTAACCCTCCTCGCGAAATGCGCGTCACCTCACATTATCCTCGCCACTCATTCTTGAACTCGGGCATCCTGCCTCCAACAGCCCTGAGCAGGGCTTCGAGCGCCTCCCCCGCCGTCTTGCCCTCTGCAGCTTGAAGCTCGACAAAACGCTGGATCTCGCCACCCGTCAGCTCACGCTCTTCATCGCTCATAGCGTCCTCCCCCCACCAGTATCCAAGGACTTGTCTGCCCTGCTTTAAGCGCGAGCTTAAACCACATTTGGGACATTAAATTGACGCCACCAGCTGAGCAAATCATGCGCTTGCAAACCAGCTCTTCAAGCGCCCTGCTCCAGGGCGCTCCGCGAAATACAATAGGGATAAGAGATGCGTCCAATCAGAGATGAACCCAAGGAGGTCATATGAACGAGGAGACCATCGAAGACAGCATGACCGACCTGCAGTTCAAAAGCTTTCTCAAGCAACTCGCGAGGCGCCTTGAGGCGGCAAGTGCAGAGCCTAACCCGGGCAAAATGCGAGCGAGGCTGAACGACATCGTCCGCGACCTCAGGAGCGACGTAGAAGCTAGGTCGAACAATTAGCCGGCCAGGCACAAGAGGAGCGGCCACGTACAACGAGAACGTAGAGGACGAACAAGCGAGCGGCACGATGATCGAGTGGCTGCTGCGCGACCAGCGCAGGTTTCTCGAAAGGCTGCTTAAGCCAGGCGTTGGGGACGAGACAAAGGCCAGCATCGAGCAAAGGCTCAAAGGCATAGTCGACGCACTCGAAAAGTAATCGCAAACCGAGGGGAAGACGGCCGCCGTGGTGGTCGGCCGCTCCCCCAACTCACCCGTACAGGCAGGACTGAAACGGGTAAGATAGGTAGCAACAGGGGCTTACGCCCTCCTGTTACAACTTCTGTTTTGTGGGCCATGCCCAAGAAACAGCCGCCGTCTCAGGGCGGCTGTTTCCGTTTAGCGGCACGACCCACGAGGGCTAGAGCTTAGAGATCAAGCTCAGAATCGCCAAGACTGCTAAGAACACGGACAGAGCCTGGACGAGAATCGTGAGGTCGGTCAACGGGGTTACCTCCTATCTTCCTGCGGGACTAGGAGGGCACCGCCTGTGCTGATTCTATTGTCCCATACCATGCCGAGCAGAGCAAACATCTGTTCGCTTAATCTGCTGCAGTCGAGCGTTAATCGGGCAGAACAAAGGGCGCGGAAGTCCGAGCGCCAATCGCCCGCACTAAACTGCACCAGCGGCGCTCGCCACGCTAGCAGCGACAAGCGGGGACGCCTCACTCCCCGTCGTCCAGCTTGATTCCCAAGCTCTCGTACACCTGGTCTGCCAGAATTGCGTCGGGGACATCTGCCAAGGCAAGACGGGCCTGAGCCATGCGAAACAGGACCTCGTCCTCCTCGTCCCCCGCCGCATCGTCTTGCATATCTATCTCGACATCGCCTTGCGGCAGCTTGCGCATCTCGCGGAACTCGCCGTAGATGACGATACCGTCCTCGACGACGTTGCGGGCGAACGGCTCGCCGGATGCGAGGACGTCATAGAACCTATCGGCGTTGAGTACAACAAAGTCCCCGTCCAGGTCGATCCCCCCACATCTTTAGGCCAGCCTTTGTTCTCGCCCTGATTAGATCCGGCTTAACGAGACTAGTGAGAGTCAGGATGTCGATGTCGGACTCCTCGGTGGCCTTGGACCTTGCATATGAGCCAAAGATGATGATGGCGTCGGCGGGCATCTCGGAGGTAGCCGCGTCGACCATCGTTTTGAGGACCCCCCTCCGGGAGGTCCTGAATTCCCAGGCCCTTCTTCTCTTCCATTGCACCTCGCTCATCCAGAAAAACGCGATATCGCAACACGCGCTCGCGCCAGATCCGGCATCGCGCCCACCACCGATGACAAACCCCGGAGAGCCTTCGCATCCGGCGCTGGGCAAAATCAACACCCATGAAACGCACCTGGCTGAGGGGACACTGTGACTCCAAAGCCCTATATAGACGAGAAGGTCGGCATGACCAAGGGCAGCCCGAGGTGGCGCCGCGGGCCCAAGAAACCCCAGCTACCGATAATGCGGAGACAGACGACCGCCTCAAGGCGATTCAGGATCTCATCGACTATGCAGATAACCTCCCCGCCCTCGGCAGGCCAGACGGAACCTCCCCCGATGACGACAAGACAGTGCTGCGAGAGCGCTATATGTAGCCGGTTGCGAGAGATAGTGCAGAAGAGAGGTGCGCGCCTGGCGCACGATCGCGGGTACGCCGCTCATCCCCAAGCTCGCCATCGCCGGCTCGCCTTCTCCATGACGGCAGCCGCAAGATACGCGAGTTCGAGAAGGGGGCTAAAAGAAAAGTAGCCGCCGCCCCACCGGGCAACGGCCACTTCTCTCCAGCCTACAAAACTGAAACCAGGAGGCGGGCCGTTGCGACCGGGTACCCCGCCCTTGCACTGGTAGCACCCGCTACCAGTGCGCCCGAGTTGCACCTCGGGCACGGCCGAAAGAGGAGCATGCAATGACCGCTTCGGCCAATGTGAATCATACCACGACGTCGCGGGACAGCATAAGCTCAGCAGGGGTGGTCGGGAGGCCAGTGCCACGTCATCGCTTCAGGATGAGGCTGGCCCCAGCGGCGTTGCAGCATTGGCTCATAGGGTTGCTTCCACGCTCGCATCTCGAACGGAACGAGCAAACCAACCTGTTCCAAGGTGAGCCGTTAGCCCAGTGTCGCCCCGTTTCAGACCCATCCCATAAGGACGAGATGCGCAAGCGGCGAACCGTTTGCGCATCTCCCCGCTTCAATCCATGCCCCACGAATGGGGCGACGCGCCCTCGTTGGCCTGCTGGATCTCGACGTTATTTCAATCCACGCTCCCAAGGGAGCGGCATGGATACATTGTCGTGCCCGCATCGGACACAATTCACTTCGCCTCGCACTCTGTGAGGGGTGCTATCCATGCAGCCGCTCTAGGGACGCAGTTTCAATTCTCGCCTCGTGAAGGGCGACCCTCGTCCAGGTTGCCCTCGGTCACGTCCCAGTCATTACAATCCGCACCCCATGGGGCGATAGCACCTCCACGCACATCTCGATCGCAGTGTTGTAATTTCAATCCACGCCCCGTGAGGGGGCGACACAGACAAACGCCCTGCAACCCTTGGTGTCGTTGTTTCAATCCACGCCCCCGTGAAGGGGGCGACCTCGCGGCAGGAGCAGCAAGAAGTCTGGGGAGCCGTTTCAATCCACGCCCCCGTGAAGGGGGCGACGTAGAACGAGCGCGGGCACATCTTCTTGTAGTTGTTTCAATCCACGCCCCCGTGAAGGGGGCGACGCGTCGCCGCCGTACTCGGAGACGACCCTCTCCTCGTTTCAATCCACGCCCCCGTGAAGGGGGCGACGTCTCGATTCTCCTGTACTCCCAACGCGCCATAGTTTCAATCCACGCCCCCGTGAAGGGGGCGACGGTTCGCATACTACGTAATCGCAACGGTCGAGACGTTTCAATCCACGCCCCCATGAAGGGGGCGACAGGATTCTCTTCGACCTGCAAGGCCAGATAGCCAAGTTTCAATCCACGCCCCCGTGAAGGGGGCGACTTTCGCCTTGTCATCGTTCTTGGCGTGGACGAGGTGTTTCAATCCACGCCCCCGTGAAGGGGGCGACGTGTGGCATGAACGTGAGGGCGGAAGAACGTATTACGTTTCAATCCACGCCCCCGTGAAGGGGGCGACCCCTCCTGCGCTCTTTGTCGCTAATCGCCATCTCGTTTCAATCCACGCCCCCGTGAAGGGGGCGACACGGGCCCTGGATACCATATGTCGGGTCTGGTCGTTTCAATCCACGCCCCCGTGAAGGGGGCGACGCGGGGCTGGAATACTCGCCGTTGCTGCTCTCCAAGTTTCAATCCACGCCCCCGTGAAGGGGGCGACCGGCGGCGCCAACGGAAGCCCCCCAAGACAAGGAGTTTCAATCCACGCCCCCGTGAAGGGGGCGACCGGCGTGAGCCTGCGCAGCGTATCAGCCGATCTCGGTTTCAATCCACGCCCCCGTGAAGGGGGCGACATTTGGCTGGGACAAATCACCCCGGCCCGGAGGAGGTTTCAATCCACGCCCCCGTGAAGGGGGCGACTTTGTCGCGCGTCGTCGACCAGAGCGCCGTTGGGTTGTTTCAATCCACGCCCCCGTGAAGGGGGCGACTGTCGCGGGCGGCCGCCTCGTGGCAAGTCTTCTCGTTTCAATCCACGCCCCCGTGAAGGGGGCGACCGGCCTCGAAGTGCCGTTCAACTGCGACGCGGCGTTTCAATCCACGCCCCCGTGAAGGGGGCGACTAGCGCGGGGGACTCATAATCCCGAGGGTAAAACAGTTTCAATCCACGCCCCCGTGAAGGGGGCGACCGGAGCCGGCCGAAGCGCCCGATCCCGCCGCGGAGGTTTCAATCCACGCCCCCGTGAAGGGGGCGACCGCTAGATATGGTAGCAGGAATCGGCCAACCAACGTTGGCCCCACAAGCCATCAGGCCAAACGCAAGAAACAAAAGGGCCGTCAGCTCAAAACTGACGGCTCAGCCATTCAAATTAGGTGCGAGCCTCCCCTATCCGACATGATTACTTGGCATTCGCACCTGGCTCAGACCATCAGCACGCCTTCGGGATCATATGAGGTATCGCACCCCATCGTCTCGATCTTGCCCGAGTAGCTCTTTCCCAGCTTATAGAACCTCAGGCTGTCCTTTTCGGCATCGATAATACGCCCAAGCTCATGCTTTAACTGAGCATAGTCCCCCGGATCGAGCAGGCACTCAAACACGGAGTTCTGAACCCGCTGTCCTTTGTTGACGCATGCCTTTGCAACGTTTCTCAGCCTACGCCTCCCCGCCGGGTCCTCCGTATTGACGTCGTAAGTCACAAGCACCAGCATCTCGGCCTCACTTCCACAAAAACGGAGGGTAGCCGTCCAGGTCGCCCCTCATATAGCGCGCCAGCAGCATGGCCTGCACATGTGGGACAAGTCCCCATGGCACCTTCTCGTCCAAGTAGGGATGCCTAATCACGTCCTGTTTCTTCTTTTGCCATGCGCCCAAAAACGCCTTGCGGCCCTCATCGTTCAGGCGAACCGCGCCATCCTGATACACATTGAACTCATCGGGACCAACTATTCGTTTGTTGATACAGCTCACAACCAGGCGGTCGACGAATACGCTCCTCAACTCCTCGACCATATCGAGCGCAAGGCTCGCCCTGCCCGGCCTATCCGAGTGCAGGTATCCCACATATGCATCAAGGCCTACGCCCTCGAGCGCGGAGGCGTAGTTGCTCGAAAGCAGCGAATAGCCAAAGGAGAGCATGGCATTCACACGATCAAGCGGAGGCCTACGAGACCTTCCGCCAAAGCAGAAGTCTTCCTTCTGAGCCACAATAAGCTCGTTGAACACATCGAAGTAGCTACGGGCCGCAGACCCCTCGATGCCCATCAGGCTCTCGACGCTCTCGGCATCCCTCACGTCACGCAAGTAGTCTGCCAGTTCCACGCAACGAGCGGCGACCTTCTCCGCGTCTATCTGCAACGGGTGGTCGCGTTTTGCCCGCTCGAGAACCCATCTCGCATTGAACAGCTTGCCGGTAAGGATACTTCGAGCAATTTCGCAACGCGCGGCATCGTCCCCTGCAAGTTCATATTGCCTACGTCTGAGCAGGACGTTTCCGTTGCTCACGCCCGTCGTCCTTGCAAGAAAGCGCCCGCGGGGAGAAAAGAACGCCAGCTCAACGCCCCTCTCAGCGCATGCGCCCATCAAGCTTGGACTCGCTCCCTTGTAGGTGAAGCACTGGATTGCCTCGAGGGTGTGGAGGGGAAACCTGCCCGCCGCCATCTGGCCCTTATGGACAACGACGTTGTCGCCATCTAGGGAGAGATAGGCATCCTCGGATAGCACGTAGAGCGTATTGAGCAGTCTCTTCATGACGCCCTCCTATGCCGAGCCAATCATATCTGCAATGTAGGCGGACACAGAGCGGACGCGCTCCAACTCGGGCATGCAGATGTTGACCAAAGAACATGCCCTACAACCCTGGCGGCGCTTTGCCTGCGGCGTTGCTCCCCGAACAAACAGCTCGTGCATCCTGTCGGAGCACGTCTGGGTTGCATTGCGAAGATCGTCATCGAGCTCAACTATGTCCCTGCGACGTTTCTCGCCGTAGTAGAGATAGCCTCGGTCAATATGGCAGCACAGCATCTCTTCGAGACACATTGCCTGCGCGCAGACCTGGATACGATCCTCGGGACCAGTTTTGCTCGTACCGCGCTTGTACTCAACGGGGGTTGGGACCCAGAGGCCCTCCTCGCCCTGTAGGGCAACGCCATCAGCCGAGTGGCGGAACTCGACAACGTCGCATACGCCGGAGAGTCCCAGGCGAGCAGAGGATATGCGCAGGCCTCGAACGACGAGCAAGGTGCCACGACGTTCCTTGATCAGCTCGTCGTGACACCTCTCGTGCATGGCCGACCCCCCTACCGTTCGCTCGTTCTCGCTCCAAGCCTGTTCAACGTGAATGAGGGCCCACTGCCGGGGGCAGTAGGCAAAATGCTGCACCCCAGACAGTGGCAGATAGTCGTCCTCCGCGTACATCGCGCACCCTTAGGCCGAAGGAGCAATCCAGTCGTACTCGTGGAGCGTGACGCCCTCGGGAACAGCGGACTTGTCGGCAACAATCTCATAGTCGCTATAGGCGCGAGCGGGGCCGTCGGAATCCTTGCGAGCCGTCACAGTGTCAAAGAGCGTATGAGCGGGCGCGTTGCCAAGCTTGCTCTCGTGTTCGAACACATAAAGCTTCCTCGAGGTCATGAGACCACGAGCGGCGCTGCGGTCGTTCTCGAACATGTTCATAAGCGCCTCGAAGAACAGCTCGAGGTCGGCCTGGGAAAAGCCGGTCTTCTCGGCAAGGGAGGCGGAAATGAAGCCGTTGACGCGGTAGAGACCGTAAGGGACGTACTGCTTGCGACCCATGGTTCGCTCCTTGTCAACGTCCTTCTGGTTGGTCACCGCCATGCGTGTGATGCTCATCTCCTGTGGCACAACCGGATCGATGGACTGGCCAAAGCACATCTGGATGGGTCCTCGGACCTGTCCACAGTTGACCTCCGTGGCCATGACGGCACCAAACGCGCGGATGTCATAGAAGTTGTTGCACATGAAAGCAGTAACGGCCCTCTGGTCCTCAAGCTTCTTGGGGAGCTTCTTGCTCTCAGGCTTGAGGTTGTTGCGGTCGTAGGCAAGCTTGTTGCGCTCGTTGAGTACGGCCTTCTCCTGGACATAGATCTTGTAGCCCAGGTCCCCCGATGCGTCAACGTCCTCGACAGACTCGCTCTTCACCAGGTCGACGTAGTTCCTCACCTTACGCTTGAGGCACACGTCGGAGACGATGCCCAGGCTGGTCTCCGGATCGATGCGAGGCATATTGCCAGCGTCGGGATCGCCGTTGGGGTTACCGTTCTCAACGTCAAAGAACAGGCTGAAGTCGTAGCGGTGCTGGATGCTGTCGCTCATGTTAGTTCTCCTCAGTAGTGGTCTTCTTGGTGTAAAGGGCCTCTCTCTGCTGGTAATAGCCGATGTAGAACTGGCCCTGATCCTGCAGGGAAAGCGTGGCCGGAAAGCCCTCCTCGCTATTGAGCTTTGCCATGACCATCTCGATGGACTTCTCGATAGAGGAGCCATACTCGGCCTTAGAAATGTGGTGCTGGGCAAGCTTGAGCAGCTGCGGAAACACCCTGGCCGGAGTAGTTGAGGCCGCGCCGATGTACCTGTCGCGAATGGTGGCGTTAATGTTGCCGCCTAGCGCATCACGCTGGGCCTTCTCGAGAGTAGCGAACAGCCTTCCAAGGACGTAGCCCTTGTTGACGTTATCTTCATTCAAAGACACCGTGAGACTCCTTTCCGTCTCTTGATCGTTGCGAAGACGAGCAGACCTAAGCAGACAAGCCTTGAGCATGGAAACTCGATCGCCCATGGCATCGCGAGGCTTTTTGGAACCGGGAAGATAGCCCTTATCCGCCCGCATCCTCGACAGAAGCAGAACATAGAGAGAGTTGGGGAACGCCTCTCCCCTCAGCATCGCCCGCATTACCGATGCGACCATAGTTGCCGGAACGTTCTCCTCCTTGCCCAACGGTGCGGTCTGGCGGACGTAGCTGCGAATCGATTGGATCTTGTCCGCAGCCCCCACAATCTCAATATCGCGCAGATACTGCCCAAAGCGCTTTTCGAGAGAACCGATAGTGCCCGTTTCGAAGAAGCGAACGGAGAGACGGGCCATATTCGGCGAGACGCACATGACGTAGTAGCGCGTATCCCCATCGATCCCGAGAGACGGGCGGCCCTCCTTGATGGACTTCAGGCGCTCCTCAATCTTGGCAAGCTGGGACTCATCCTCCTTGGCCTCTGACCTTACGGCGTCCAAGTCCAGGAAGAGGGAGACGTCGTTAAGGTCGCCAACAACTTCCTTCTCCGTCCAGAAGAGAACCTTATCGAGACCGAGCGTCACCTGATGACGCCTGTCGCGCATGAGATAGCGAAGGGCCGCGCCCGCCTTAAAGGCCGCCTCGGCAGACATGCAGGAATTGGCGGCCTGGTCCTTCGCCGATTTGCCATACGAGCAAAACGCATCGACGTTGAAACTCACCAAAGAGGCGCCGGAACTCTGCGCGTGAGGGACGCCCGTAACCATGGGAAAGAGAACCGCAGACTCTGCAATCTGTCCCGTTACCGCACATTGAATGAGGTGCTTTCCGGTGTCCGACTTTGTAGCCTTGCCAGTCTTCTTAGAAGGCGTCCACTTGACTCGAGAGTCATCCCAGAGGTCCTTGATTGCCGGGCGCTCGTGAATGTAGCAAGTATCGCCAAGCAACCTGATGACGGCGTTGCCGTCGAGGTTGCCATCGCACGCAGAGGCGGCATCCTCATCGTGGCCGCGTTCGAGGAACTTGAGAACAGCATGGGCACCCAAGTCTGCAATGCCATCAAGGAATGCACGATGCCACTCGATAGATGCCTCGTGTTCCTTGAGGTTACGCTCAGTTCCCCGGCCAAGGAGAATCGCCGCCTTGTCACAGAGAAAGAAGGGCTTGATACCGCTCGTCTTCGTCCCATGCTCAGGAACATCCTTGAGCACGAAGGCGCGTTCGTCATCGGCCAGCGGCACAGCCGATATGAGGGTCCCATCCTCATCGATCACGAATTCCCAAGCAACGCGTTCGCGGCTCCAGCCCATGGGTGGAACCTCGCCGCTCTCGAGCATAAGGTCGTAGAAGTCAACGAGGCTGTTGATGATCATCGGACGACCTCCCCTCTCGAACGAGCAACGTCAATGAATCCATCCACCATAACCGCCCTGAAGAAGCAGGGCTCCATGCCATGCTCAAAGTCGATGTCGTACAGCATGTAGCCCAAGTCAACGGTTTTGCCTTGGTAAAACGACGGCGCGCGCTCCTCATCCTCGCACAGGCGGATCTCATCAACCGCGAACTCCCTGCAGCCAAAATAGGGCTGGTTGAAGCACTGTCCCTTCCGAAGCCTCCGCAGCGCAATGTTGTAGTGCTTCTCCGGTGTGTCCGTTTCGCCCGCCTTGGCCGTCATCTCAAAGTGGGCGTTGATGCGGTAGCGGACGTCCTCGAGATAGAGCGTCTGACGCTGTTGGCGCTTTTCGCTCGCGGATAGATACAGGAGCTCGTCCTTTCCCTCCGCGACCGACCTCGCATTTCTGTAGGACACCTTATCCTCGACCTCGTTGCGTCGGAACGTGGCGGTCTTGATCTCGTTGAGCACCTCGATGCCATCAATCACCCACTTGATGGCCGGCTTCCAGTAGACGGCCTCCAGAATTCCACGCGCCGCAGAGGGTGTTATGACGTCATAGCTCACCCTCTCCGCCTTGAGCTCGGGGCGCGTAAAGCACGCTCGCGGCCCCGACACTTCAGCGGTGATTCCGTAGCCCATGTGGACCCCCTTTCTCTTGTTCTCGTCTCGTTAGATGGTCAGGAATTGGTCGCTTGCCTCCACCACAAGTAGTCCCTTCCTTTCAGAATAGCTGGGGAGAAGTCCGTCCTTTGGCTCTAGGACCCAGAAGGGCAAATCGTCTCGGGTAACGGCCGACGCAGCTTCGAGGCGTTCGAGCTGCCAAACAGGCACGCTGACTGTATAGAGCTGAGCCGCGCGTAAAGTCCCGATGTCCCTGGACCCATTCCTGAGCGAGTCCAGAATCTCGAGGCCTCGCTCACCCCAGGGGACAAAGACGGGCCTGCCGCAATCGTCAATGAAACGGAAGTTCTCTCCGCAGAACTCAAAGGGAAAGTTGTTGTGAATAAACCGATCCGCATCCATAAAGTCCCTAACGGCACAGATCTTGTCGAAGTTAGCCAGGCCGGGGTCGTATCGACGCAAAAAGAATCGCTGAACCCCCTCGCTTCCAAACGCATTCTCATTGCGACGCTCGCAGACTTCACACGTCTCCTTACCGAGCGAACGCATCTTAGTAAGCCACGTCTGTCCACCAGGGGCGAGCTCCGGGCAGTCGAAGACATAGACATGGCCCACGGGCCTCTTGCCCTCGCGGTTGCAGCGGCCGGCAGCCTGGAGCACGGAGTCGATGCCGGCGATCTCGCGATAGACCACGGGGAAGTCGAGGTCGACACCCGCCTCGACCAGCTGGGTCGACACAACCCTACAGGTCAGTCCACCGACAAGACGCTCCCTTATCTCCGCAAGCACGGCAGACCTGTGGGCCGGCACCATGAGGGCACTAAGGTGGTAGAGTCCCTCCTCGCCAACGTTCTCACGCAAGGAGTCGTACAGAATACCGGCAGCCTTTCTCGTGCTCACTATGAGCAGTACCTGGGCGTTCTCTGCCGCGCGATTGGTCAAATCATCCGGGGCAATCTGGCCAATAGACTCGATATTGACGCGCTTGTTGAGCAGCTCTTCATGGCGGCGTGAGACCGGCACCATCTCAATGGGCTCGGCATCATGGAGCCAGTGCTTTCCAAAGGACGGCTGCGTCGCCGTGCACAGCACAACGGTGGAGCCATAGTTCAACGCGAGCTCGCCAAGCATGGCGAGGCACGGCTCGAGGAATTCGTCAGGGAGAGACTGGACCTCATCAAGGATGATGGCGCTCTTGGCAAGGTTGTGATTCTTGCGGCAGCGAGAGGGCTTGTCGGAGAAGAACGACTCAAAGAGCTGCACGTTCGTTGTCACGATGAGCGGATAGTCCCAGTTCTCTGAAGCAAGGCGCTCGCGAAGCGCCTTCTCAGTGTCGTCTTCGTTGAACTCGTAATTGCAATGGTGCTCGAGAACCGAATCATCCCCGAAGATAACCTTAAACGTTCCCGCCGTCTGCTCGACGATGGACGTATAGGGAATGGCATAGATGACGCGCTCGAGCCCGTACTTAACGGCATGCGTCAATCCAAAGTCAAGGCCGGCGAGCGTCTTGCCACCTCCCGTTCCAACCGAAAGGGAGAAGACGCCGGGCTTGAGCTCGGCTGCTTCGACACAAGCATTGTGAATATCCTCGCGGGCCTTGTTGATGGGAGTCTCCGAGTGATCAAAGGAGCCCATATAGTCATGGAGCTTGTCCAACATCTGAGATAGGCTCAAGCCCTTGTAACCTCGAGCCTCCGCCCTCTCAGGATTCATCGCACGCTCGGTATCGATGAAGTCGGCATCGACAAGGCAGCTGTAGAGCATGCGCAAGAGCACGGTAGCCCCGAAAACCTTTCGGTCGTTACCATCTTCGGTAGCAAGGAAGGTTCCAAACTCCTCTTGGCAAAGGCCGCCATCGGGAAAGGGTATCCCTTCTTCTGCGGCGCTCCAATCATCGACGTCGGAGGCAAGGCGCTCGCGAAGCGACGACCTGTCTCCATGGCCTATCCCATTGGGCAGCCCACCGTGGTGGCCCGCGACGGCGTAGGCGAGAAGCTTGCCCCATGCGCCATAGCGCTCCGCAAGCAGCTTTGCGCCGGCCGTAGAGTGGTCAACCCTACCAGGACGGCCCTCGAGACGCTCCTGAAACTCAACCGATCCCTTGCCAACGTCATGGACAAGGCCAATGAGGTGACCAAGCTGCGGCGCGCCAAACTTGTCGGCAAAGCCAGCGGACAGGCTGGCAACGTTCTGCAGGTGTTCCGCCAGAGGCTGCCAGGCTTCCTTACCCTCGCCTTCGGCCGTGTGGGCATACAGCATGTCGACCTCCCTCCTTTTGCTCTTTTGAGAGACCATAGCGCATAAACCGGACATTAAAGATGGCAATTCTGCATGTGGCAGATGCCAACCATACAGCCCCGCAAGCATTTAATCGAGCGCCAAACCCGAGTGTCGCCAGCATTGGCTAATAGAGCCCCGAGAACGGCACCGATGCACTTCTCGCCCGCCCAGTTCTCCTCGCAGACAACGATGCCCTTGCTCATTTGACCCTCCAAGCTACTTAAGACCGTACAAGGTCCTTCGCCTTGTTTGGGCCGAGTGTAATGCGGCTTTAGGACAATAAATGAAAGCTTTCATAGCAAGGGCGCCGCCTCGTATCGATAGACACGAGACGGCGCAGGCACAGCCTACATGCAGTCGCTGTCCTTCTCGGGGAGACCGGACACGGGGCCGAAATACAAGACTCTGCCGACAAGCAGCGTCGCATAGTCTCTAGCAAGCAGAGAATTGGTTGAGCACGTCACGTAGATGTCAAACATCCCATGGGCTTGGAGACTTGTGAGCATCCGCTCGTAGTCATCGCACAGCTATACCTCATTGATTATGAGAACGTTCTCACGACCGCGCACGTAGTTCGAGATTGCTTACTCGTGCAATGCGAGGCATTCCAGAAGGAGGGCGTTCTCGGCTCGCCTAAGATCGACCCTGATGATGTTTGCTGCGGGGTTATCGCGCAGGATGTAGCTTATATGCCGGTCAATAAGCCCGGACTTGCTGAAACTCTACGTTCCCGTAATGGCCTTGATATCCCCGGTACCTCGGACATCCGCAAGCGCTTCAAGTAGCTCTTGCTCGTCCAACATCGTCTTTGCCTCCACTCGATTTTGCCTGCCGCCTAAGACAGCGTCTCGGACATGACTAATCGAGCAACGCACCTCACATCAATAGACACGAGGCAGCGTCCACGCAATCGCCTAGCAATGGCGATGGAACCAACTTGCCAGCTCTTCAGGAGCGCGCTCGTCCAGGCACTCGAAAACGAACTTGCCGCCGCCGCGAGAGCCGCGGCGAAAGAACGTCAAGCAGCGGTGCTTGTCGGAGCACGTATAGCAATGGGAGGTCCTGACTTTCTGCACCTCTCCAGCGTCATCGAGAAAGGTGAACTCCCCGTAATACCTCTCCTCAAACGCTCGGATGTCATGCCTTAGACGCACGACGCCGCAGCGTCCCACATACTGGGCGCACTTGGTGTCCTCGGGTGCCTCGACGAGCTTTACCATTGGCACACTATCGGTCATTTGCTCACCCTCCATTGCGACATCTAGCTATAAAAGGTCCGCGGGCTGGTTAGCGTACATAAGTTGGCAAAAATGGCTTGGTTACGAACAAAATCCCAGTTGGGCGAGTGGAGACTTGCAACTTCTGTACGCTAATGAGACGGACGCAGTCCAGACTGTCGCGCGGTGCCCGCCGCACGGGCGCAACCTCGAGCTCGCCAGCCACAAGCCAACTACCCACGCCACCGCCGCTCGCTACACTCCCGCCCTTCTCGCCCTATCCTCCTCAAGCACACGCTGCTGGAACGGCGCCAGGTCCCGCTCGAGCTCGGCATCGCCCGTCTGGTTGACCCAGAACGGCCACTTGACGCGGTTCGCATACTCCACGCCCTCAAACCAGCTGCTCAGCTCGGCCAGACTCACGGGGGCATACCCGTTGGCGTCGACCCCAACGTCGTACCTCAGCAGCCCCTGCCGCAGGTTGGCCTCGTTGTAACTACTCCCCTGCGAATGGATGTGCCCATGCAAGTGCCAGCTCCCGTGGCTCATGCCCTGCCAGTCCGCCATGGGATAGTGGCTCATCACGAGCTTTTGCCCGTCGATCTTGAGCACGCAGATGGGCTGCTCCACGACGAATGCCCCAGCCACCGCCGGCCGGCTCCAGTCCTTGTCGTGGTTGCCCCGCACCAGGTGCACCTTGCGGCACCTGATCTGCTGCCGCAGCTCAAGCGCCCGCTGCACCGTGATCGAGAAGCTGAAGTCTCCCAGCACGTACAGCTCGTCGCCCGGCATGACCCGCGCGTTGATGTTGTTGATGATGCCACGGTTCATGGCATCGATGCCGCTCCACGGCCTGTCCGTGAACCCCAGCACGTTCGCGTGCCCAAAGTGCGTGTCAGACGTAAACCAAAGCATGGCCCGCTCCCCTCGCCCTCGGCTTGGTTTGCGAGCCATGCTAGCACGTCATTCGGACACTATTTGGTTGTAGTTGCGGATGTGCCAGTCTATTTAGACGCCGCCTCGCCCTTCTCGGCGATGTGCCAGCAGGCCCGTTCCCATGGCACGCCTACTTGGACGCGGCCTCGGCCTGGCAGAAGCGCTTGTCGACCCAGCCCGTGAGAATCGGGGCCAGCACCGCCGTGATAATGACGGCCGTCGCAATCTGCGCGTAGGCCACCGGGGCAATCGCCGCGTACTTGGGCGCAACCTCGGCCAGCGCCGCGGGCGTGGTCATGGCCGTGCCCGCGATCGTGGAGCATGCCACGGCCGGCTTGCCCGTACCGCCCATGAGCCGTTCGAACGCAAACGTCACCGGACCCGCCACGAACACCGTGATGAGACCCAGCAGGATGCCCGAGATGCCGCCCGTCACGAAGCTCACGAGGCTCATCGAGCAGCCCAGCTGAAAGCCCAGCACCGCAATGGCGGGGTTGGTGCCCGGCACGAGCAGGTTGCGGATGAACGGGAACAGGTTGCCCAGCACCATGCCAATGACCAGCGGCAGCACCGAGCCAATCACCGTGCCCAGGGGGATGTTTGCCAGGCCGCTCACGCCCAGGATGATCATCGTGACCGTGGGACCCGCGGTAAAGAACAGGATGCCAACCGCGCCCTGCTCGGACTCGTTGCCATACTCGCTCATGATGCCCGTGTAGAGCGCCATGTTGCAAAATGAGATGCCACCGATGATCGACACGCTCGAGAGGCCCAGGAAGTTGTCGTTGAACAGATAGGCCACACCCAGGCCCAGCGCCGCCGCCAGCACGAGCTTGGGGATGAGCACCACGATGCCGGTCTTGACGGCGCCCGGCGTCGACTTGAACGAGATGCCCGCGCCAACAAACAGCAGGATGGCGGCCACGACGGCGTTGGCTCCGCCGCGCGTTGCGTTGGTGAAGAAACCACCGATCTCGAGCACCTGCGGGCAGAAGGTGTTGATCAGCAAGCCTGCGATCATCGGGTAGATCATGATGTCGCCGGGGATGCGCGGCACCTTGAAGCGCTTAGCGGGGGCGGACTGATTTGCTGTGGTTTCGCTGCTCGCCATGCGGCCTCCCTACTCCGGGGTCAGTCCGGCCATGGTAACAGACGAGATGGTTCACACCTTGATATGTTTCAGGACGGCAACATTGCGCCCTGCCTTGGGCGTGAGAAGGACGGACCGCTCGTCCGCGGCGACGTGCGGCGGCGGGGACAAGAGGCACCCCTGTCACGCGGCGGCAGGTCTCGCGCGGGAGACCAATGTGCGGCGGCGGGGACAGAAGGCACGTCCCCCTGTCCCCGCCGCGCAGCCCGCTACTCCCCGCGGACGTCTCCCATGAAGAACAGGGCCACGGTGCCAGGCCCGGTGTGCGAGCCAATCACCGTGCCGATGTCGTTGATCTCCACCTTGCCCGCGAGCGCCGGAAAGCGCTGCTCAACGAGGTCGCGGACGCGCTCGGCGTCCTCGCGGCAGGCGCTCATCGACAGCAGGCACTTGCCCGCGTAGTCGTGCCCGTCCTGCGCGTGCTGCTCCATGCGCCTCACCATGTCGTCGATGGCCTTGGCCTTGGTGCGAATCTTGTCGCGCGGAATGAACTTGCCGGCGTTGTTCATGTTGAGCACTGGGCAGATCTTGAGCGCCGTGCCCACGAAGCCGCTCACGCGCGAGACGCGGCCGCCGCGCACGTAGCTCGTGAGGTCGGTCGAGAAGAACCAGTGGTGCACGCGCAGGCGGTTCTCGAGCGCCCACTCGTAGGCCTCGTCGAGCGTGGCCTCCGCATCGCGCATGTCGGCCAGGTACTCGACGAGCATGCCGTAGCCCGAGCTCGCACCCAGCGAGTCGACCACGAGGATGCGCCTACCCGGGTGCGCCTCCATCATCTGGGACGCCGCAATCTGGGCGCTCTCGAACGCACCCGAAAGCCCGCTCGACAGGCTCACGTGTAGGACGTCGCCGCCGCCCGCCACGATGGGCTCCCACAGCTCGACGAACTCGCCCACGCTGACCTGCGACGTCGTGGGCGTGGCGCCCGCCTTGATCTGGGCGTAGAAGTCGTCGGGGCTGATGGACTGGTAGAGGTCGTCGAGGTGGTCGACGCCCGACTCGTTCCAGTGAAAGCACGCGTAGGGAACGCCGCGGCCGTCGAAGAACGACTTGGGGCGGTCTGCCGTCGAGCAGCAGGTGAGGGTGAAGTTTGCCATGGTGACTCCTTGCGTCGCAGGCTTGGGCCCAGTGACTTGATTGTAGCGCCGTGCGGGCGCGCACAAATGAGGGGCCGCCCGGCGATTGCCGAGCGGCCCTCGAAGCTAAGGCCAGGTTGTCTGGCGTCGCCTACAGCATGGAGCCAAAGTCGCTCACGAGAATCTGGCCGGTGAGCGCGCGGCTCTCGTCGCTTGCCAGGAACAGCGAGATGTTGGCAACGTCCTCGGGCATGCAGGGCTGCGTGCGGAGGTTGGAGTGGGTCGCCATGGCGCCCATCATGTCGGGATCCATGTCGGCGGCGGTGGTGCCGGCGACCATGGGCGTCACGATGGTGCCCGGGCAGATGGCGTTGCAGCGAATGCCCTCGGCCTGGAAGCGCAGCGCGGTGTGCTTGGTCACGCCAATGACGGCGGCCTTGGTCGAGACGTAGACGGCGCCGCCGCAGCCCTTCTCGCCCGCGACCGACGCGATGTTGACAATGCTCGCGCCGGTGGCCATGCGCTTGACGGCCGCGCGCATGCAGCGCATCGTGCCCTTCTGGTTGGTCTCGACGATGCGGTCGAGGTCTTCGTCGGTGAAGCGGTCGATGGGCTTGAGGCCCTTCTCGAGGATGCCAGCGTTGTTCACGAGGACGTCGATCTTGCCAAACGCGTCGACCGCGGCGGCCATGAGGCGCTCGGGGTCGTCGGGCTTGGAGATGTCGCAGGGAACGGCCAGCGTGCGACCGCCAGCCTGGTTGATTTCGTTGGCGACCTCGTCGAGCGCCTCCTTGCGGCGCGCCGCCATGACAACGCTTGCGCCTTCGGCTGCGAACAGCTTGGCGATGGCGGCGCCCACGCCGGAGTTTGCGCCAGTGACGACGGCGACCTTGCCCTCGAGCCTTCTCATGATGGTTCCCCTTCTGCTTGGCCGGGCAAGACGCCCGGCAACTTGCCCGAGGTGTGACCCCGGGCGCCCAACGGGACGCAGCGTAGAGGATGCGGGGCAAGTTAGTTGCAAGTTTTTGGCAGGCGGGAGCCGCCTATCGGCAGCTGCACGCAATCTACCGGGGAGGCGCTCTAGAATTTGGTCATTCGACCGAGTTCTGAACGACCTAACGGCCGAATTTGGCTTTAGCCCGAGTATTCCTTTAATTGTTACCTGCGGTTTTACTGCGCAGCTGTTCTTTAATTGAGCTCAACCTCGTTCAGAACTCGGTCGAACGACCATAACGAAACGCATGCGTCCGGTAGATGGCTTGTGCGGATGAAATTGGACGGCCTCGCACCTGGCAAATGGCTCGCAGGGACGCCAGCGCCCACCCATCGCCACGCCTTGCGCCCGATAGATGGCTCGCACGGGCGCCAGAATTCGCCTAACGACCTATCTTATTAGCAAAACAACCACCCGAGCGGCCACGTCAACGTTAGCAGCGCGGGCACATACCCGTCCCGCCAACGAAAAGGGCCGTCCGCGCGATGGCGAGCGGCCCTTCCATGAGAGGATTTGGGACAAAGAGGGACTCGGACTGCACGCGCCAGCCCGTCTACCTGCGCCTACTTAAGCGTGGCGTACATGACGGCCTTGATGGAGTGCATGCGGTTCTCCGCCTCGTCAAAGACGACGGACTTGTCGGACTCGAAGACCTCGTCGGTAACCTCCATCTCGGCGATGCCAAACTTGTCGTGGACCTCGACGGCCGTGGTGGTGTTGAGGTCGTGGAAGCTCGGCAGGCAATGCATGAAGATGGCGCCCGTCGCGGCCTTGGCCATCGCGGCGGCGTTGACCTGGTAGGGGCTCAGCAGCTTGATGCGCTCGCCCCAAAGGTCGGCGCTCTCGCCCATCGACACCCAGATGTCGGTGTAGACGACGGTGGTGCCGGCGAGGCCCTCGTCGAGGTCCTCGGTGAGCGTCACGGTCGAGCCGTTCTCGGCGGCGATGGCGCGGCACTGCTCGACGAGCTCCACGGGCGGCATCTGGGCGGCCGGGCCGCAGGCGCAGAAGTCGATGCCCAGCTTGGCGCACACAACCATGAGCGAGTTGCCCACGTTGTTGCCAGCGTCGCCCATGAACGTGAGCTTGTTGCCGGCGAGCTTGCCGGTGTGCTCGCGCACGGTGAGCATGTCGGCGATCATCTGCGTGGGGTGGAACTCGGTGGTAAGGCCGTTCCACACGGGCACGCCGGCGTTGGCAGCCAGGTCCTCGACGATCGTCTGGGCAAAGCCGCGGTACTCGATGCCGTCATACATGCGGCCAAGCACGCGGGCCGTGTCCTCGATGGACTCCTTCTTGCCCATCTGCGAGCTCTTGGGATCGAGGTAGGTGACGCCCATGCCCAGGTCCATTGCGCCCACCTCGAAGCTGCAGCGGGTGCGCGTGGAAGTCTTCTCGAACAGAAGCACGACGTTCTTGCCGTGCAGCCAGTCGTGGCGCTCGCCGGCCTTCTTCATGGCCTTGAGCTCGGCCGCGAGGTCGATGAGGTAGAGGATCTCGTCGGTGGAGTAGTCGAGCAGCTTGAGGAAGTTGCGGCCCGAGAGGTCGACGCCCTTGGCTGCGTAGGTCTCGTCTGCTTTCGTGTGATTCATGGTGGCCCCTCTCAGACGCTGTGCGTCATTGCTTTGAATATTCAAATTCTTGCATAAATCTGTGTGTAATCCAATGTTTTGTGATTATAGCGAGATGATATAGCCAATTCAACCCATCCATGCGAGAAGGACGCGGGGCCAGGAGGAGAGGCGCGACACCCACGCCCTCAACGGAGACGGGCCGCCAACCGTCAAGGCTGGCAGCCCTCCCGGAGGCTACAGGTTGTCTCTCACGAACGGCATGCTCATGCAGCGCGGGCCCCCGCGGCCACGCGACAGCTCGGAGCTGGGCAGCACCACGAGCTCGAGGCCCGCGCGATAGAGGGCCTCGTTGGTGGCGGAGTTTCGTTGGTAGACGCAGATGCGCCCGGGAGCGATGGCGAGGGTGTTGGACCCATCGTTCCACTGCTCGCGCGCGGCCGCGATGGGGTCTCCCCCGCCGCAGCGGATGAGCTGCACGGCGTCGAGCCCGAGGATGCGCGCGAGGATGCGGTCGAGCGAGTCGCGCACCTCCTCGACGGTAAGCTCGCCCGGCTGGGAGCCGCGCGTGATGCGGAAGACCTGCAGCGTGCCAAGGACGGCCGGGTGAACGGTAAACTTGTCGACGTCGATCTGGGTGAGCACGGTGTCGAGGTGCATGAACGCACGACTCTCGGGGATGCGCAGGGCAAAGAGGCGCTCGATGGGACAGGCGTCGTCCCAGATCATGCGGCTCGCGAGGGTGTCGATCGCAGCCGCCTCGGTGCGCTGCGAGATGCCCACGCAGATGGTGTCGGGGCCCAAGACGAGGACGTCGCCGCCCTCGATGTGATAGGCAAGGTCGCGGTCGTACCACAGCGGAACGTTGCGGTAGCCAGGATGGCACGCAAACAGGAAGCGCCCGTAGATGGTCTCGCGGCGGCGCGTGTGTTCGTACATGCGGTTAAGGCTCACACCCGGCCCCACTACGCAGAACGGGTCGCGCGTGAAGTAGAGGTTGGGCATGGGGTCGACGATGAGCTCGGTGTCGGGCTCGGCCGAGTCGCCAAGCGCAGCGACGAGCGTGGAGGTGGAGCCGAGGCGGGCGCTGGTCGCGGCCACCACACCCGTACCCGCGATGTAGCGGCTGCCCAGCGGCAGCTCGAGCTCGCGGCGCGTGACGCCCGCCATGGTCTTGAGCACGAGGTCATAGGGGTCGCGAATGGAGTCGAGCAGCTCGCGGATGGCAGCAAGCGCCACGTTGTCGTGCACGCCGCACTCGGCGAGGAACTGGTTCGTGAACTCCTGGCGCGCGCCCGGCACGGCGGCCAGGGCATCTGCCACGAGACGCTCGAGGTAGACGACCTCGACCCCCTCGTTGCGCAGCAGCTCGGCAAAACGGTCGTGCTCTGCCTGGGCGACCTCGAGGAAGGGGATGTCATCGAAGAGCAGGCGGCCCAGGTCTGCCGGCATGAGGTTGAGCAGCTCTTCGCCGGGGCGGTGCAGGCACACGCGGCGCAGGCGGCCAATCTCGCTGGGCACGTGAAGGGGGCCCTCGGACGCGGGGCGGGCCTGGACGGCGCCGACGTTGGCGGCGGCCATGCTAGCGCTCCCCCAGGCTGGCGTCGAGCTCGGCCAGCTCGGCCGGCACGAAGGAGGGCTCGCAGAGAAACGAGGTGCACACAGCGTCGGCCTGGACGCGGCGCGTCTGCGCGAGCGCGGGCTGGCCCTGGGCATCGTAGGCGTCGGCGATGCGACGCAGTGCATAGTTGGCATAGGACGCGAGCGAGTCTGCCACGCCCGACAGCTCCATCATCGTCACGAGCGAGCTGGGATCGAGCGACATCGCGGTGACGCCGTCGAGGTCGAGAAGCGACCCCACGGCGTCCTCAAGGTCCTTGATGGCCTCGGGGTCGGTGTCGAGGAGGGCCGCGCGCAGGCGACGCGCGAGGACGTTGGCGAAGCGACGCACCATCTCGGTGAGGTAATCACGTTGCAGCATGGTCAGTCCTATACGCTTTGAGCAGGCCCGCCAGCTGCAATGATGCAGGTGGCGGGCCCTTCTCTCTATTCCGGTCTCACTCATTCTATGCGTTTTGGCACCTTGTATATGCGCGCTGGCACAAATACACGGGCTTGCTACCCCTGGGCGGGCGGCGTAAGAAGAGCGGATTGGCGAACGCAGCGGTCGCCAACCGCCCAATCGCCCGCAAGTCCTACCCCTGGGTGGGCGGCGTGACCCCCAGGTGCTCGAAGGCTGCAAGCGTTGCCTGCCTTCCCTGCGGCGTGCGGATGATGAGGCCACGCTGCAGCAGGTAGGGCTCGTAGACGTCCTCCAGGGTCGAGGGGTCCTCGCCCACCGAGCTCGCGATGGTCGAAAGCCCCACGGGCCTGCCGCGGAATGTCACGGCAAGCGCCTGCAATATCTTGGTGTCCATCCAGTCGAGGCCCAGCTCGTCGATCTCGAAGAAGCTCATGGCCTCGGCGGCTACCTCGGAGGTAATGGCGCCGGCCGCGCGCACCTGCGCGTAGTCCCTCACGCGCTTGAGCAGGCGGTTTGCCAGACGCGGCGTGCCACGGCTGCGGCTTGCCACCTCAAGCGCGGAGTCATGGTCGATGGCGACGCCCAGGATGCCCGCGCTGCGCTCGACGATCTGCGCCAGCTCGTCGACCGAGTAGTAGTCGAGCCTGAACGAGATGCCAAAGCGGTCGCGCAAGGGACCGGTGAGCAGGCCCGTGCGCGTGGTGGCGCCCACCAGGGTAAAGCGCGGCACATCGAGGCGAATCGAGCGGGCCGCGGGGCCCTTGCCAATCACGATGTCGAGGAAGAAGTCCTCCATCGCCGGATAGAGAACCTCCTCGACGTTGTGGTTGAGGCGGTGAATCTCGTCGATGAAGAGCACGTCTCCGGCCTCGAGGTTGGTGAGGATGGCCGCGAGGTCTCCCGT
This sequence comes from Parolsenella sp., assembly GCF_982402205.1. Taxonomy (NCBI): domain Bacteria; kingdom Bacillati; phylum Actinomycetota; class Coriobacteriia; order Coriobacteriales; family Atopobiaceae; genus Parolsenella; species Parolsenella sp. The sequence continues at coordinate 26,841 of NZ_CEVYAT010000003.1, forward strand.
GCGCTCGATGGCCGGCCCGCTCGTGGTGTGGATCTTGGTGCCCATCTCGTTCGCCACGACCGAGGCGAGCGTGGTCTTGCCAAGGCCCGGGGGGCCCGAGAAGATCACGTGATCGAGCGGCTCGTGGCGGCTCTTGGCGGCCTCGATGAGCACCCGCAGGTTCTGGCGCACGCGCATCTGGCCGCAGTACTCGTCGAGCGTCTGGGGGCGCAGGCTGCGGTCGATGTCGAGGTCGTCGGCCGTGAGCTGAGCCGACACGCCGCGCGGCTGCCGCGAGCCCACACCATGCGTGGCGCCGGCGCCGTCTGCGAACAGGTCACGCGAGGGGTCTGCCTCCCACATCTACGACCTCCTCCCCAGGCGCTTGAGCGCGTACTCGAGGGCCGTCTTGGTTGTGGTGGCGCCCGCCTGCTCGTAGCCATCGAGCGCAAGCGTGGCCTCCTCGCCCGTGAAGCCCATGGCGAGAAGCGCGGCCGTGACGTCTGCCTCGACGCCCGAGACGCCAACCGGGGTGGGCGCCACGATGCCCGACTTGCTGGGAACGCTCGCGGCGGTGGCAAGGCTCACGAGCGTGGGGTCCTTGGCAAAGACGCCCTCGAGCTCGAGCAGCAGACGCCCGGCGAGCTTCTTGCCCACGCCGGGGGCGGTCGCCATCATGCCGGCGTCGTTCGCCACGACCACGCCCGCGAGCTGCGAGGGCGTAAAGGTCGAGAGCACGGAGAGCGCGAGCTTGGGACCCACGCCCGAGATGGCGCACAGCCTGTCGAAGAGCGAGCGCTCCTCGCGCGTGGAGAAGCCAAAGAGCGTCATAGCGTCCTCGCGCACCTGCAGGCGCGCGAGCAACGTGACGCCCGGGGTGCCCACCTCGGGCAGCGACCCGGCCGTGACGGCCGAGATGCCGAGCTCGTATCCAACGCCGCCCACGTCGAGCACGGCGCACGAGGCCGTGAGCTCGATGAGCGTACCGGTAAGCTGGACGATCATGCGCCCCTCCTCCTGTCATGTTCGGTCGAGGCGGTGAGCCCCGACTTCGTGGCCGCCATGGCCTTGGCAGCCGCGGCGCCGTGGACGGCCGAGGCCGCGAAGGTGCGGCTGAGGTTTGCGTGGCACACGGCCGCCGCGAGGGCGTCCGCGCAGTGGTCTGGCTTTGGGTCGTGGTCGAGCGCGAGGACGTTGCGCACCATGTACGTTACCTGGCGCTTGTCCGCGGCGCCCGTGCCCACCACGGCCTGTTTGATCTGCATGGGCGTGTAGCTGGCCACCTCGACCCCGCACTGCGAGCACGCCACGAGGGCGGCGCCGCGCGCGTGGGCCGTGAGGATGGCCGAGCGCGTGTTCTGGCCAAAGAAGATGTCCTCGATGGCGACGCTTGCCGGCTCGTAACGGCCGATTGCCTCGGACAGCTCGTTGCAGATGCGGCCCAGGCGCTCGTGGAGCGGCTCGTCGGCCTCGGTGTGGATGCAGCCGTAGGCACGGGCGCGCGCGAGCGATCCGCGCGTCTCGATGACGCCCCAGCCCGTGTTTGCCAGGCCGGGATCGATTCCCAGGACGATCATGCGCACCCCCCGCAAGCTCGTGGCCACCGCGCAAGCGCCGGCCAGCGTCACTACCCGAACACAGGTTCTATTCTAGCATGGCCGCAGGCACTTCTCGCACAGTATACGAAAATATGTTCGAGAAGATGGCGAGCCCAGGCAACCAGCCCCCATAAGCGCAGCTCACAAGCCTAGTTATCCGAGAAGAGCCCACCCATCCAGGGGCCAGGGCCGTCCTTGCCGGGCCTGTTCGACTCGCCCCGCAGGCGTCGGCCGTCCGCAAGCTCCTTGAGAAAGCCCATGAGCTCGCCGGCCTTGGGGCCAATCTGGTCCCTGACCTCGTCGGGAATGGAGAAGTCGAGCCCTGCGGCCGGAGCGCCCGCCGCCTGCCATCCCGCAGGCGCGGACGACGCCGGCGCCATGGGAGCGCCCGCGGGCCTCGTCGAGGCGGCGCGCGGCATAGCGCGAGGCCCGCTGGGGCGCACGCGGTCGACCTCGGCCAGCTCCGCCTCGCTCATCACGCGGTCCCTCCAGGCGTCGACCACGGGGCGGCCGCACTCCGCAAGCGAGCATGCCGAGACCACCGGGTAGGTTGGCCCCTGGCGACGGCTCGCCTCGCACAGGGCCAGGCGCCCGAGCACGCGCAGAGTGCCCTGCTCGCCCAGGCGCGAGGCAACGAGCTCGGAGGTCTGCGCATGTCGCTCGATACGCAGCAGCAGCACCGCGTCGAGCTCGGAGAGGCGCCCCTCGTCGCTTGTGGCAACGGACTCGAGGCCCAGGCCGCGAGGAACGCACAGACGCTCGAAGCAGCCCGCGCCCATCACGGGCGAAACGGTGTTTCTCCAGCGTGCGGCTCGTGCCACGTCGGAGCGGTAGACGTCGCCAAACGGTGCGAAGGCCCGTGCGGCCACGCAGGCGTCGCCAAGGGGCGCGCCGGCGCCGGCGCCAACCGCGAGCTCGGTCTTGTCGGCACTCGACAGAGCAAGCAGCCCCTCGCCCCGGGCAAGCGCGCCCAGGCGCACCTGCAGAAGCGCCGCCGTGAGGTCGGCCTCGTCGTCGCCCAGGGCAGACGCGGCCCGATCGAGGTCGCGGGCGGACACCTCGTCCACGTCGCGGATGCGCAGCAGGCGCACGAGCGCCCGGGCATCATCGAGCGCGGCGCGGTCCCGTGCCGAGACGAGCGCGTGCACGCGCAAGGGCCCCACCGCGTCGACCGCCAGGGTCGCGGCGGCGCTGCTCGCAAGCGTTCCGTCGACCACGAGCGCCACACCGGAAAGGCCGCGCTTGGAAACCTGGTCGCGCACGGCGGCCGCGAGGGCCTCCCATATGAGTGCGGGGCGATCGTAGGCGGGCGCATCGACGGGCTGCGCGAGCGGTCCCTCGTCGAGCACGCCAATATCACAGGTCAGCAGGTCCTCGGTGTACGAGGGGGCCACTGCGGCGAGCTCGCCCCAGGGCGCCATCACGAAGCTGCCGCCCACGTAGACCATGTCGTCGTAGGCGCCGGCGGCACCCGCCGCCACCAGCCAGGCGTTGGCGTCGCGAACCTCGCGCGCGTAGCAGCCGTCGGCCACCGAGGGGGCCAGGCAGCTCTGCTCGTCATCGGCGTTGAAGGCGTCGACGGGCATGTAGCAGATGACGTCTGCGGTGAGGTCCTCGGCAAAGGCCGCGAGGTCGGCCGCGGAGAGCGCCAGGCCCAGGGCGATGCCACGATAGTCGACGACCGTGGGCTCGACGAGCTGCGCCACGTCTGCGGCGACGGGCGGCGCGAGTGGGTCGGCGGCGGGGAAGATGCCTCGTCCGGTGTCGCCGAAGGTCCCCAGCGGCAGCGACCCGTCGACCGCCGAGGCGGCCTTGAGCGCGCCGCCGCAGATGATCGCGACGTCGAAGCGCGGCGAGCTGGTCGCGCACGAGACGAAGGGAACGAGGGCGTCGACCTTGAGCCCACAGGCCAGGCGCTTGAGCGCGAGAATCATCGCAAGCTGGTAGGACTCATCGGCCACAAGCGTCTGGGGGTCTGGGCCCATGAGGGCAGCGGCCGGATAAACCACGAGGCCACAGCCCTGCTCGGCTGCTTGGTTACCATACGCGAGCATTGCGGACACCGTGCGGTCAAAGTCGCCCGGCGTCGTGTTCATCTGGGCGACGGCGATCTTCAAGCTATCCATACGCATACCTTTCGCAAGCACGTCGCGGCCGCGGGACGGCCAGCAGGCAGAAGTTTCTCGCACAGCATCCTACCGCGGGCCTGTGACGGGCGCGAGCGGGGCAGGAGCGCGCCTACGCCTTGGCGGCGAGCAGGCGCACGCCCACCTTGGTGTCCTGGCAGTGCGTGCAGGCGGACTCGCGGGCAACGATCCAGGCGGCGAGCAGGTCTCCCACGCATCCAGACAGGTGGAAAGACGCCGCAAGAAGAGCAATAAACAGCAGGTCAAACACCATACCAATTAGAACGAGCGCAACGGTGAGCACCACCGTGGGCGCAAGCAGCACAACGAGGAAGCGCCCGCGGGTGAGCACGAGCCCCGGGCACCCCGCGTAGAGCATGCCGTCCGCGTGCCCAAAGCGCACACGCACGCCGCGGCCGCCCAGGAGCCTGAAGAAGAGGGCGTGGACGAGCTCGTGGACGGACAGCGACACCAGCGTGACGCCCACGAGCAGGGCAAGCGCCGGCAGCGGGCGGAGGGTCACGCCGCTCGTAAGCAGGGGTGCTACCGCAAACGTCGCCACGAGGCCACACGCGAGAAGCACAAGGCTCCAGCGCGTGAGCCGGGCACGCAGCCGCTCGTCTCCCAGGAAGTCGATGTCAAGAAGCTCGGTCATCGCACGGGTTCCCCGTCAGGTGAGACGGCGGAGGCGCGGGGCGCAGCGTCCTCGATGCGGGACGCGCGGCACACGGCACGGGGCGCGAAAGCGTCGGCGCGGGGCGCGGCGGGGTCGCCCTGGGGCACGATCCCCTCGTCATCGAGACGTAGCTCGTAGACGTTGGTCCAACCCGTGAGGGACAGCCCCTCATAGGGGAACCACACCGGCTTGTGGAGAACAAACCCCAGCTCATGGTACAAGTTGTTGGAGAGGCTCTGCGGCGAGGTGTTGATACGCAGCGTCTTGCAACCCCGTGCGATGCCCTCGCGCGCATAGGCGGCGAGCAGCGCCGTCGCCACGCCACGGCCACGCGCCGCGGGGTCAGCCGCGAGCAGGTGACACGTGAGCCACTCGCCCGGCTCGAGGGGAGCGAGGGGCAGCTCGACGCCGGGAAGGCCAAGGTCGCCGTCGAGCGACATGGCCCCGAGGACGGCGTCGCCGGGACCGCTGGCGGCCGCGTCCTGCGCCACCCAGGTCGTGCCCGCCTCGATGCGATTGCGCACGTCGTTGGGCAGCGGCCAGTAGCCGCGCTTCCAGCCGCACGTCTCGGCACCGGGAACGTCGCAGGAGTCGAGCAGGTGATCATGCATCGCCTGGACGGCGGGCTCGTCGTCCATGGTGGCGCGGCGCACGACAAGCGAGTCGCCCGTCTCGCGCACCTGGGGTCCCAGCTCGCCAAACGTCACAAGGGGACGATAGCGGCGCACGGGCTCGGCAGCGAGGATGCGGGCGGGGGCGAGAGCGTGTGCCTCGTCGACGTCGGGCCCGGCCAGCCAAAACTGCGTGATGCCCAGGCGACTCGCCACCTCGAGGACGTCGGCCGGCTCGACGTTGTCCTCGATGACCACGACGCTGCCACCACGGGAGACGCGGTCCTCGAGCATCCCAGAGACGGGCCGGCTGTCCACGAAGATGAGGGGTGCCGGGCTGCAGGTCACCGCGAACGGTGTGCCTGGCTCGTCGGTGACACCAGCGGGGGCGAAGACGCGCGCGCCCACCGTGATGCCGCTGGGAACACGCACCTCCACCTCGCAGGTTGCTTTCATCCTCGCCCTCCCCTTTCGTTCTGCCCCGCCCGTTGCGTGCCACACCCGCGGCGCGCGGCGTGGGCCCCGCTCGCTGCGCGCCACGCTTTCGGCACGACGCGGGCGCGTCCCGTCCGTTGCGCGCTGCGCTTCCGGCACGACGCGGGCGTGTCCCGTCCGTTGTGCGCTGAGCGCCCCGGCCTCGCCGCGCTTCTCGTGCTGCTCGCACCTCTCGCGCTTCTCGCGCCTCTCGTGCTTCTCGTGCGCATCGCAACGCGTCGACGACCCTCGCGTGGCCGCATCTCTCGCACCTCTTATCCACGATGATACCTTTTGCGGCCGCAATGCCGCCGCCCGCCGATTGCGCCACCCCGCCACCTGCGCGCCACAAGCCGTCTACCTCGCGTGTTAGGTTTGTGTTTGCCCAAGCGCGGGGATTTGTTAGGCGCAACCGTTAGCATGGCCCAAACGAGCGAGGAGGAGCCATGCCCAGCGACGAGGTCATCGTGTCCCACGAGAGCGCTCTGCTCTACCACCGTGCCCGTCGCCTGGCCGAGGCCCGCGGCAATGACCTCGTGGTAGGAAGCGCGGCCGACCTTCTCACCCTTCTCGGCCAACCAAAGCTCGACGTCCTGGTGTTGGATGGACACAACCGTTCGCGGCACACAGACATCCGCGAGCACGCAAGCTCCCGAGAGACCCTCTCGTTCACCACGCCGATTGTCCCAGGCTTGCGCATCAGCACCCCCGAACTTGCCCTTTGGCAGCTTGCAGGGGTTAAGCACCCCACGGACGTCGAACTCATGGCCTACGAAGCCTGCGGCTCATATGTTCCGGACAATACGAGTACGGTTGGTTGCATATGCGACCTGGCACCCCTGTGCTCGACCGGCTCCATCGCAAGGATTGCCGACGAGCTTGACGGCACAGTGGGTCGAAGGAGAAGGGCCAGGGTGAGGAACCTGCTCGCATCCGTTGTCGATGCTGCGGCCTCGCCCGCAGAGGCAAAACTGTGCCTCGCCATGGTTTCGCCGCGACTCGCGGGCGGATTTGGCCTGCCCAAGCCGATTCTCAACAGCGAGGTGATTCTTACGGGCAATGCGCGAGCGCTAACCAAGAAGCGAACCGTCATGCCCGATGGCCTTTGGGCTGCCGAGGGCCTGATGTACGAGTACCTCGGAGCGATTCATGCGAGTCAAAAGAAGATGGAAGAGGACGCCGGGCGCGACAACGCCCTTCTCGCAATGGGGTATCAGGTCATGCGTATCACGCGCAAGCAGGTCAACAACTATGACCTCTATCGAGGGCTGATGGAGACGATCAGACTCAACCTGCACGTGCGGCTCGAGCTTCCCAGTCCGCGCATTCTCGAGCAGCAGTATTCGCTGTGGAAGAAACTGTATAGGTCTAACGGCGATTGAGGACCCGCTGGAATGGCGGCTCGTCAATCGCCGGGATGGCATCTCGCCCACCGACCGTCCGACGTTTGCATCAAACAGCCGTTTTGTGTAATGCACGATTTGGCGGTTTGTTGCAGTTGACCAGTTTATGCGGCAAAACGATCTGCACAAACCGGCAGTTCGTTGCGAAGAATCGGTTTGGGAAGATGGGTGCCTTACAGGAATCGGCCGTTTGCTGCAAACAACCATGCGCGAGCGGCTCATAGCCCTACACAGAACGGCACTTTGCAGCAAACGGCACCCACGGGAAGGCAACCGACTTACAGGAATCGGTCGTTTGCCGCAAACGACCATGCGCGAGCAGACCGGCGCCTTACAGAAAGCGGCACTTTGCAGCAAACGGCACCCACGGGAAGCAACCGACTTACAGGAATCGGTCGTTTGCCGCAAACGACCACGGACGAGCGACCCATCGCCCCACACAAACCGGCACTTTGCCGCAAACGGCAGTTACGAGCACGCGGGCACGCCCGCCGCCCGCGCTCGCGGCGCATACAAAAAGGCCGCCGCCCGCATGTGGCATGCGGACGGCGGCCAAGCGATAACCCTACTTCTTGTACTGGCTCTCGTGCTTGCGGAAGAAGTCGAAGCGCGGGGGCAGCTCCACGAGCACGTGCTCGCTCGCATCCTCGCCCAGAGCCTCCGCCAGCTGGCGCGGCGTCTCGAGCGCGTGCTCCCAGCTGAAGAAGTCGTGCTTCTCAAAGCCCATGTGCTCGCAAATCAGCTCGCAGCCGGCGGGCACCGCGGGGTGCATGAGCAGCGCCGTCGTGCGAAGCGCGGCGAACGCGTCGGCCAGGGCGGCCACGTAGGCGGCCTCGTCGTCGCCCGCGGCCTTGCTCGCCGCGTCCCAGCGCTTGTTGGCCGCGCGGGCGAACTCCTCCACCGCGGCAAGCGCTCCGTGGAAGTCCATCCCGTGCACCGTGCGCTCAAACGCCAGCGTGGCGGCCCGGCACTCCTCGATGACCTCGGCAGACGCCTCGACCGCGGGCAGCTTGCCGCCGCACGCCCTCTGCGCGCCGTAGAAGCAGCTGCGCGCGAGGCGGTTGAAGATGTTGGTGAGGAAGGCACTCTCCTTGAGGGCCGGGTCGACCACGCGCGGGTCGTTGCAGACCAGCACGTCCTCGCCCGTCTTCTTGTCCTTGTGGCTCACGCTCGTGTCGTACACCTTGGGCGAGAAGCTCACAGCCTTGGCGTCGAGCGCCAACGACAGCCAGTGGGCGCGCAGCTGCTCGGGGGTGTAGTGGTCGAGCAGCTCGGCGGCCATGGGCGGCTTGATGGCGCCCGAGCTAGAGGCCTTCTTGTTCATGAACAGGATGTGATAGTTGGCCACGGGCGTCGTCTGCTTGAGGCCCCAGCCCATCGCCTCCCACATCGCGGGCTGCGCCACGCAGTAGAAGTAGATGTTGTCCTGGCCAATGAACTGGAAAACGCGCGCGTCGTCGGAGCACCACCAGTCGCGCCAGTTGTCGCTGCTGTAGCGGCCCTCGTCGGCGCCGGCCAACGCGGCCTGCGTGAACGAGATGGGCGCCCACAGGCTCTCGGGCCAGCAC
>NZ_CEVYAT010000004.1:0-31237 GCF_982402205.1 Parolsenella sp.
ACCACGCTGCTTTTGGGCATGCGCATCCGCGACACGAAGCGCACGAACCTCTCGCAGGGCTGGCGCATCCACGGCGAGCTTGGCGACGACGGCCGCTCGCGCGCCTGCGAGCTGCGCGTTGCTGTGCGCGACATCCTGCGCGTCAAGGCTCCCAAGCTCTCCGACGAGTGGGTGGCCGAGAACATGCCCAACGCCCACGACGTGCGCGGCCTCAAGCAGATTGTGCGCAAGACGCTTGTGGCCGAGGCCAAGAGCAAGCAGCACGACGAGCTGCTCGAGCGCGCTGCCAGCCAGCTCACCGGTCGCGTGACTTCGATGCCGCCCGCAGATGCCGTCGAGGCCATGGCCCAGGCGTCGTTCGAGGGCCTGCTCGAGCAAGTGCACGGAGGCGGTTACACCATCACCGAGTACCTCAACTCGCAGCACACGAGCGAGGAGAAGCTGCGCCAGATGCTCAAGGCCCAGGCGTCCTCCGAGCTCACGCGCCTCATGGCGCTCGATGCCCTGGTCCGCGACAACAGGCTCGAGCCCAGCGAGGAGGACTTTGCCCAGGCCGCGCGCACCGCTGGCAAGGCGGGAATCGAGAACCCCCGCGAGGCGCTCTCGGGCTCGCTCGGTCGCGTCTACGCCACACAGCTCGCCCGCCGCGCCCGTGCCAACGAGTGGCTGCTCGAGCGCCAGGGCCTCGGCCGCTAGAGCGTACTTGCCACAAAGCACTCATAAATCCGGGCCATGCGCCCACAACAAGGAGGTTTCACATGATTGGTTTCATCCTCACGGGTCACGGCGAGTTCGCCCCCGGCCTGGCCAGCGCCCTCGAGCTCGTTGCCGGTTGGCAGGAGGCCTTCAAGGTCGTGCCGTTCGATGTTGACAAGGCGTCTGACTACCCCGAGCTCATCCACGGCGAGATCGCCGCGATGCGCGAGCAGACCGACGGCGTCGTCGTGTTCTGCGACCTTCTCGGCGGCACGCCCTTCAACCAGGCCATGATGGCCTCCCAGACCACACCCGACGTCGAGATCGTCGTGGGTGCCAACCTGCCCATGCTCATCGAGACGCTCTTTGCCCGCAGCTCCGACGAGGCGGCAACCATCTCCTCGCTCGTCGAAACGGCCGTGAACGCCGGCAAGAACGGCGTTGACACGCGCAAGTTCGAGGCCTGCGCCGACGACGAGGACGACGAGTAGAGCCAACTTCCGCACATGCGTGGCCATACGTAGAAGAGGTGGGACCGTGGCAACAATCAGGGACGTCGCAAGCGAAGCGGATGTGTCGGTTGCCACGGTCTCGCGCTATCTCAACGGAGCGCAGCTGCGCGAGGACAACCGTCAGCGCATCGAGCGCGCCATCTCGGAGCTGGGATACCAGCCCAACATCCTGGGCCGTGCGTTTGCCACGGCCCACAGCTACACCGTAGGCATTCTCATAGGCAGCGCCACGAGCCCCTTCGCGGGCTCGCTCATGGGCCTCATCGAGCACGAGCTCGAGCGGCTGGGCTATGCGGCCCTCTTCGTCGAGTACCAGGGAGACCCCGACCTTTTGGTCGAGAAGGTCGACTTTCTGGTGTCGCGCCAGGTCGATGGCCTCGTGGTGGTTCTCTCCGAGCTGCCGGAGTCTTCCGCGGAGTTCCTGCGCCACGTCGACGTGCCGGTGGTGCTCATCGACAACCCGCTCGTGGGGCCCAGCGCAGACTCTATCGTGGTCGACAACTGCGAGGCCGTGCGCCAGGCGGTGGGCGCCATGCTCGACGCGGGCCACGTGCGCGTGGGCCTCGTTGCCATGAGCGACCTGTCCCATGTGGGCGCGGAGCGCACGCGCGGGTGGAGGAGCGCCTACGAGGAGCGCGGCATGCGCGCGGACGAGCGGTTCATACGTCGCTGCGAGTCGGTCAAGGACATCGCCGCGAGTGCCGCGAGCGAGCTCATCAACGAGGGCGTCACGGCGCTGTTCGCCTGCAACCACTACCTGGAGCTGGGCGCGCTCAAGGCGATGCTGCGTCGCCAGATCAGCCCGGGCGTCGACCTGGGGTTCGCGGGCTTTGACGAGATCGAGTTCGCCGACGTCTTCGACCCCATCCCCGCCTGCGTGGTGCAGCCCATCTGTGCCATCGCCTCGCTGGCGGCGAGCCTGCTGCTGGGGCGCATCGGCCATGGCTTTGCGCCCGACGGCATCCACCGCGTGCCCTGCGAGGTGCGCCTCACCGAGTCCATCTACGGCGGCCTTGCGAGCGTGCGCGCCTAGCGGTTTGGGACACTTAAGCCCGTAGCTTTATCGTCCCAAACCGCAGGAAAAGTGGGACAGAAAGGCTACGGGCGCAAGTGTCCCATCTTTAGCCGAGAAGCTCGGAGACGACGCTTGCGACGAGGGTGCGGGGCAGCAGCACGTCAAGGCCGCTCTCGCGCCTCGCGGCGTCGCGCATCGCCACCGTGAAGCCCATGCAGTCGAGGCACAGAAACGCGTCGTCGTGGCCGCGCAGGCTGCGGGCCGCGCGCGAGACGCCGTCGATGCCCTGGTAGGGGCTCGCGGCCACCACGTCGACGTCGACGCCGCTCGCCGCCCACCATTGGCGCGCCTGCTCGGCCTGCTCGGGCTCGGGCACCATCACGGCCACGCGCCTGCCGCCTGCCAGGGCGCGGGCACACTGGTGTAGCAGCGGCTGCGGAAACACGAGCGGCACCTCGTGCTCGAGTTCGGGGAACGAACCCGTGCACAGCACGATGATGGCGCGGCAGCCCTCCGCCTGCGCCTGCTCGATCTTTGCCTGCACGAGCGGCACGACCTTATCGCCCGAGAAAGTGGCCTGCGAGCCGTCGCGCATGCGGGAGACGAGCACCTCCTCGTCGGGCTCGGGCGGAAGCGTGCGCTCGACCTGCTCAAGCGTGAGGTCATCGAGCGCGCCGTACTCCACCAGCTCGAGGGTGTCTGCGAGGCGCGGCACGAGGTCGCACGTCATGTCCGTGCGGGGCGACTGCCCCACGGTGATGCCTGCGATGCGTGTCTTGTGTGACATGGCTGCCTTCCTCGTGCTTTTGCGGTTGGCGTATGCTCGCCGCCCGTCTCGTCTCCTGCGGTCGGCGCGTGCCCGCCTCCCGTCTCGCCCAATGAATCGATGCAAGAAAAGGGCCCGCCGGCTGTCCGACGGGCCCCGCGAAATCGTTGCTACTTGGCCTCGCCCATGCCCTGGAAGCGGCTCATGTCGCCGTACAGGTCGGTGAGGTGGGCAAACTGCTGCTCGTCGTAGAACTTGCAGGCGCCCGGGCCAAAGACCTTTGCGACCTCGACCGCGAAGCGTGCGGCCTCCTCGACGTCGGTGCCGTGCGTGGCGCCGGTGGCGCAGCCCGCGACCATCTGCTCGGTGGCGATGGCCACGCCCACGACGGGGGCGTCGGTGGCGGTGGTGGGCTGCAGGATCGAGTTGAGGTGGTACAGGTCGTTGCCGTAGGGCGTGATGTCCTGCTGCGAGAGGGCAAAGACCTGCGGCATCTTGCCGGTGACGCGCGTCATGACGTCCATGAGGTCGTTGGAGACCGACAGGATGTAACCCTGCTTGGTCGTGGGCGAGATGGCGATGCCGTTGACGTTGATGATGCGGTTGCCCTTGGTGGTGTCGATGGAGACGATGGCGTCCATGCGCTCGTCGACCTCCATGCGGTTCATGGTCTCCATGTCGATGGGGGAGTCCATGAAGGGCACGGGCTCGTGCGGCAGCGTGGGGGCGTCGGGACAGATGTGGGTGGCCACGATGACGTCGCCCTCGAGGATGTCGCCGTTGGCGTGCATCTCGGTGAGCTTGAGGGCGGCGGTGAGGGCGGCCACGGCACCGTCACCGTCGGAGACCGCGCCGATCATCTCGGGGCGGGCGCCAAGGCCACCGAGGCGGCCAACGATGCCCAGCGTAGGTGCACTGCCGCCGCTCGACTTGCCGTTGGAGCCGGGGACGAGGACCTTGATGCAGTCGGTGCCGCCGCGCTCGCCGCTCACTCGCTCGACCACGACGTCGGTGGCGCCGCGCTCGCGCAGGAAGTCGGCAACCTCGTTGCCGGAGGCCTGGGGCTTGTCGATGAGGTCATAGATATCGAGCATCTGACGCAGAAGCATGGCGGCTCACTTTCGATTGGTCGTATTGGTCTGGCCTGTCCGGCCATCGGAACATGATAGGACAAGATGAGCGTTTCGAACCCTTCCAAGCGCTATGCTGATTACCAATGTTGAAATAATGCAACCAAGGAGAATAACGTGGCTTCAGACGAGCTTGACCTCTCTGCCGTGAACGAGCTGACGAACGAGTTCGCCAGCGTGCGCGCCAACCGCGTGGCACGCAACTCCGTCACCGCGCTCGGCGTGGTCGAGGCCAGCGTCGACCGCAGGCAGGCGCGCAACTACCAGGACACCTTCGGCGTGTCGCTCAAGGCTGCCAAGACCGTGACCGGCCAGCGCCACTCTGGTCGCTGCTGGATGTTCTCGACGCTCAACGTCCTGCGCTCCAAGGTCCTTGCCAACCTCGACATCGATGACTTCGAGTTCTCGCAGAACTACATCCAGTTCTACGACAAGCTCGAGCGCTGCAACTCTCGTCTCGAGTACGTCATCGACACGGCGGATCGCCCCTGGAACGACCGCGAGGTCACCCAGCTCATGCTCACGCCGGTCGAGGACGGCGGCCAGTTCGTCTTCTGCTGCAACCTCGTGAAGAAGTGGGGCGCCATCCCCAAGGCCCTCATGCCCGACACTGCCTGCAACAAGGACACGGCGCAGATGAACGCCCTGCTCACGACCCTCCTTCGCAAGGACGCCACGATCCTGCGCAAGATGGCTGCGAACGGCGCCACGCTCGAGGAGCTTCGCGCCAAGAAGCAGGAGATGCTACCTGAGTTCCACCAGATCCTTTGCTGCTGCCTGGGCGAGCCACCCGTGACCTTCGACCTCGCGATTGAGGTGGGCGAGGGCGCCGACGTCGACGCCTCAAAGGTCGAGGAGGTCGTCTCCGCCAACGGTGGCGAGCCGCGACGCGTCCTGCGCGACCACGGCATCACGCCCCAGCAGTTTGCTGAGCGCTACGTGAAACTTGACCTCTCGCAGTACGTCGAGCTCGTCAACTTTCCGGGCGAGACCCGTCTCTACGAACACGCCTATGGCATCCGCTACTTCGATCCGGTTATCGGCGGCCAGCGCCTGCGCTTCCTCAACATGCCGATGGAGGACCTCGAGAACGCCGCCGTCGAGTCGCTCAAGGCCGGCGTCCCCGCGTTCATGATGTGCGCCGTCAACAAGAACCTCATGCGCAAGGACGAGGACTTCTCCGGCGTGCTCGCGCTCGATGGCATGGACCTCGACGGTACCTTTGGCGTCGACCTCTCCCAGACCAAGGCCGAGATGATCGATGACCGCGAGTGTGGCATGACGCACTGCATGGCCTTCCAGGGCGTCGAGCTGGGCGAGGACGGCAAGCCCGTGGCCTGGCGCGTCGAGAACAGCTGGGGCGACGACTTTGGCTTTGACGGCTACCTCGTCATGGACGCGGACTGGTTCCGCCTCTACGGCGGCGACGTCGTGGTGGAGCGCCGCTTCCTGCCGCAGCGCATCCTCGACCTCTGGGATACCCTGCCGCTCGAGGACGTTGACTATTGGGATAACATGCTCGCGATTGGCTAGGGGCTTTAGGGCGGGAATCCCCAAGGGCAACGTCGCCTCTAAGAGCCTTCTTCACATATGAGTGATGGAATGTCCGCAGGCGGTCAAACAGTGCTTTGCCGTCTGCGGCTTTTTTACACCCGTTCACGTAAAAATGTAGTCTAATTAGAGACAATCATAAGGAAAAGCAGGAAGTTACTGCTTTACCCAAAAGCAGTTCAGTATTTCGCCTAAGTAAACCATCTCGTATCGCTAGCTCAACGTGATGCCGTTTCAGATATCTTTTATGAAGCGAATTGCATGGCTGATAAGGAATTTGCACTTTCCAGGCATATCCGCGTTTTTCAAGAGGGCACTAGCGTCCTGACACCAAAATGGGAGGAACCATGTCTGACCTCAAGATTTCTCGTCGTTCTTTCGTCGGTGGTGTGTCCATCTTTGCGGCAGCGATGGCGGGTACCGCACTCTCCGGCTGCAGCTCTGATGGTGGCTCGACTTCCACCGGTGCTGGCGCCGATGGCGGCACGCTCATCCTCAGCCTGCCCTCCTCGCCCAAGTACCTCGACCCCATCAAGTACACGGGCGCCTATGAGGCCCAGATCATCTGGTGCGTGTGCGACACCCTCGTCGACTACAACATCGACCTCACCGAGATCGTTCCCCAGCTCGCCACCGAGTGGAAGGTCTCCGACGACGGCCTCACCTACACCTTCACCATCCGTGATGATGCTAAGTTCCAGGCTGGCCAGTACCAGGAGGGCCGCGCCGTCGTCGCCGAGGACGTCAAGTACTCCCTCGAGCGCTCCGCGACCGAGTCCGCGATGAACCGCCTCGCCATGCTCGACCACTGCAACGTCGTTGATGACCACACGGTCGAGTGCGTGCTGAAGGCCCCTAACGCCTCGTTCCTCACCGCTCTTACGGATGCCGGCAACGTCATCGTCCCGAAGGAAGAGGTCGAGGGCTGGGGCGATGCCTTCGGCGACCACCTCGTGGGCTCTGGTGCGTTCAAGCTCGACCAGTTCGTGAAGGACCAGCAGAGCGACCTGTCCCGCTCTGAATGCTACTGGGGCGAGAAGCCGCACCTCGATGGCCTCACCATCAAGGTCGTTACCGACATGACCCAGTCTGCCAACGGCCTGGCCACGGGCGAGATCGACATCGCCACTTCGCTCACGGGCGAGGCCACCCAGACCATCAAGAACAATGACCAGCTCGTGCTGGACCAGAAGCCGGCACTTCACGTTGCCTACGTCTACATGAACCAGGTCAACGGCCCCACCGCCGACCAGAAGGTCCGCAAGGCCATTCTCATGGCTGTCAACCGCGATGACCTGGTCAAGGGTGTCTATCCCTATGGCGAGGCTACGACCGCCGTGCTGCCCCTGCCCAAGGACTCTTGGGGCTATGACGAGTCCGTCGAGGCTGACGTCCCGGCCTATGATCCCGAGGGCGCCAAGAAGCTCCTCGCTGAGGCTGGCTATCCGGACGGTCTCACCCTCAACATGTACATCTCCAACACCGAGGCTCGCGTGAAGATGGCCACCATCCTCCAGCAGGCCCTCAAGGAGAACCTGAACATCGACCTCGCCATCAACCCGAGCGACTGGGGCACCTTTAGCGCCGCCGCCGCCGCCGGCAAGGCTGACCTGTACGGCATGAGCTGGTCCTGGTTCCCCGACCCCTACTTCTTCCTCAACAAGCTGTTCAGCTCCACGGAGATTGGCGCGCTTGGCAACGGCGCTGGCTTCAGTCACCCCGAGGTCGACGAGCTGCTCGACAAGGCCCTCGAGGTCACGGACCAGAACGAGCGTGCCAAGTACTACAAGGAGGCCCTGAAGAAGATCGTCTCCTATGACCCGATGCTCGTCTATGGCTCCGAGTTCGTGAACACCGGCCTTACGAAGAAGGTTGAGGGCTTCCAGAGCCGCGCTGACAACAAGACGGTCATCGTCTCCAGCGAGATCAACATCTCCAAGACGGCGTAATTTGAGCTATTCATTCAGTTAAGAATGATGGGGGCATGGCCCAGAGCCGTGCCCCCATCACATGGTTACGCGGGCACAAGGTCCCGCCAGACTCCGCTCAGGGGGTGTTGCAAAGGTGGCAAAGACAATCCTCAAAAGGATTCTCCAGACGATTCCGGTTCTGTTCGTAGTCGTCACCATCACCTTCGTCCTCACGCGCATGATTCCGGGCGATCCAGCGGCGCAGATGCTGGGTCCGCAGGCGTCACCCGATGCGATTGCGACGATGAGAGTAAAGATGGGCCTCGATGAGCCCATGCTTACGCAGTACATCAACTATTTGGTTGGTATCCTGCACGGCAATTTCGGCTATTCGTACTCATACAGTGGCCCCGTCATGCCCATCATTCTGAGCAGGCTTCCCTCCACGCTTTCGATCACCCTTACGGGCCTCGTGCTCGCGCTTCTCGTCGGCGTGCCCATTGGCGTCGTGTCCGCCGTGAAGCAGAACACCATCTTTGACTACGTCTTCATGGTGCTCGCCCTCGTTGGCGTGTCTATGCCTATTTTCTGGCTGGGCCTCATGCTCGTCCTCACCTTCTCGGTGAATTTGGGCTGGCTTCCCGCCATGGGCATGGGTGCGATGTCGAAGGGCGTCTGGGACGTCATTAGCCACATGATCCTGCCGTGCTTCTGCTTGGCGACGATCCCCGCGGCGACGTTTGCCCGCATCACGCGCTCGAGCATGCTCGAGACGATCAACGGTGAGTACATCAAGGCCCTCCGCGCCCGCGGCATCAAGGAGTCCAAGATCATCTGGAAGCACGCGCTCAAGAACGCGCTCCCGCCCATCGTGACCGTCTTGGGCCTTCAGCTTGCCAGCGCCTTCGCTGGCGCCATCCTGACGGAGACCATCTTCTCTTGGCCTGGCCTTGGCACGCTTATCGTCAATGCCGTCAACGGCCGTGACTACTCGCTCATTCAGGGCGTGGTCCTGTTCTCCGCCGTTGTCTTCGTCTTCGTTAACCTCGTTGTTGACATCGTCTACATGGTCATCAACCCCAAGGTCAATTATGAGGGGGGTAGCAACTAATGGCAGATAACGCTACTGGCGCTAGCCTTTCTGACGAGGCAACGCTCAAGATGCTCGAGCGCGAGCGCAAGGCGAACAACGCCTGGCACAAGCTCGCTCGTAACAAGATGGCGCTCGTGGGCCTTGCGATCGTCGTCGTGATGGTGATTCTCGCCGTCTTTGCGCCTCTGCTTGCTCCGTGTGACCCCAACGCCACGGATACCGGCAACATGTTTGCCGCTCCCGGAGTGGGTGGCCACCTGTTTGGCACTGACGCCTTTGGCCGCGACCTTCTCTCCCGCGTGATCTATGGTGCGCGCATCTCAATCTTCATCGCCATCGGCGGCACCATCCTCGGTGCCATCGTCGGCATCCTGCTCGGCCTCGTCGCCGGCTTCTTTGGCGGCATCGTTGACTCCGTGATCATGCGCATCATGGACGGCATGATGGCGTTCCCGTTCATCCTGCTCTCCCTTATCCTCATGACCATCCTCGGACAGGGCACCATCAACGTGATCATCGCGATTGGCGTTGCCAACGTGCCTAACTTCGCTCGTGTCGTGCGCGGCCAGGTCCATGTCGTGAAGAACGAGGAGTACTGCAACGCCGAGCGCGTCATTGGCGCCAGCCCCGCTCGCATCCTCTTCAAGCATATCTTCGCCAATGCCATGAGCCCGGTCATCGTCTACTTCACGCTCAACATCGCCAGCGCGATCATCTCTGAGGCCGCGCTTTCCTTCCTCGGTCTTGGCATCCAGCCGCCCACCGCTTCTTGGGGCTCGATTCTTTCCGAGGGCAAGAGCTGCCTGCAGGGCGCTCCTCACATCGCCACGATTTCTGGCATGTTCATCCTCGTCACCGTTCTTGGCTTCAACCTGTTTGGTGACGGTATTCGTGACGTTCTCGACCCGAAGCAGAAGAGGTAGGCCCTATGAGCGAGAACAACTCTCAGGCTACCGAGACCAACGCAGCTACCGGGCAGGTCTCGGAGCATCTTGTTGAGGTCCACGACCTTAAGACGTACTTCCACACGGCTGCCGGCGTCGCCAAGGCCGTCGACGGCGTGAGCTTCACGCTCGATCGTGGCAAGACCCTTGCCATCGTGGGTGAGTCTGGCTCCGGAAAGTCCGTCACCTCGAGCTCTCTGATGCACCTTCTGCCCAAGACCGGCAAGATCGAGGGCGGCAGCGTCATGTTCGACGGCAAGGACATCGTGCATGCCTCCGAGGCCGAGCTCCGCGAGCTTCGTGGCAAGGACATCTCGATGATCTTCCAGGACCCGATGACGGCCCTTGACCCGGTGTTCAAGGTCGGCACCCAGATGATCGAGAACATCCGCCTACATGACGGTCTCGACAAGGAGGCCGCGCGCGAGCGTGCCATCGAGATGCTGAAGCTCGTGAGCATCCCCAACCCCGAGAAGCGTATGGACTCGTATCCGTACGAGCTCTCCGGTGGTATGTGCCAGCGCGTCATGATCGCCATGGCAATGAGCTGCCACCCCAAGTTCATCATCGCCGACGAGCCCACTACCGCCCTCGACGTGACGGTGCAAGCTCAGGTCCTGAGCCTGCTCAAGGGCCTTCAGGACACGCTCAACACGGGCATTCTCCTCATCACGCACAACCTCGGCATCGTCTGGCAGATGGCTGATGACGTTATGGTCATGTATGCGGGCCGTACCTGCGAATATGCTCCCATGGAGGAGCTCTACGCCAATCCGCTTCACCCCTATACCTGGGGCCTGCTGGATTCCATGCCCAAGCTCTCCGATAAGGCGAAGACCGACCTCAAGACCATTCCGGGTGTTCCGCCCGATCTGAGGCTCACCGGCACCTGCTGCAACTTCTACAACCGTTGCCCCTACGCCTGTGAGAAGTGCAAGAACGAGGTTCCGCCGCTGGTCGAGGTCAAGCCTGGCCACTTCGTGGCGTGCCACAGGCAGAACGGCGAGGAGAGTCTCGTTCGTGGGGAGGCGAACTAAATGGCCAACGATAATGTGATTCTTGGCATCAAGAACCTTAACAAGGAGTTCCGTCTTCGTGGTGACGGCCTCTTCGGCAAGCCTCAGACGCTTCATGCGCTGTCCGGTGTTTCGCTTGATGTCTATGAGGGTGAGACGCTCGGCATCATTGGCGAGTCCGGTTGTGGCAAGTCGACCCTTGGACGTTGCATCGTTGGTCTCCATGAGCCCACGAGCGGCGAGATTATCTATAACGGCCAGGATATTTCCAAGCTTAAGGGCGCCGCGCGCAAGCCCGTGCACAAGGATCTCCAGATGATCTTTCAGGACTCCTATTCGAGTCTTGACCCTCGCTTCACCGCGGCGGCTTCCATTGAGGAGCCGATGGTCATCCATGGCATCGAGCCAGATGCCGCGAAGCGCCAGCAGAAGGTTCTTGACCTTATGAAGGAAGTCGGCCTCGACATCCAGCACCTGCAGCGCTACCCGCATGAGTTCTCCGGTGGCCAGCGCCAGCGCATCAATGTCGCTCGCGCCCTCTCGCTTGACCCGAAGATCATCGTGTGCGACGAGCCCGTCTCGGCGCTCGACGTCTCCATCCAGGCTCAGGTCCTGAACCTCTTCCGCCGCCTGCAGCGCGAGCGTGGCCTCACGTACGTGTTCATCAGCCACGACCTTTCCGTGGTCAAGCACATCTCCGACCGCGTGGCCATCATGTACCTCGGCCGCGTCATGGAGATTTCGCCGGCGCACATCATCTACGAGAACCCGCTGCACCCCTACACGAAGGCGCTCCTCTCGGCCATCCCGCCCGAGAATCCCTTCGAGCGTCACCCCGAGATGAAGCTCGAGGGAGAGATCCCGAGTCCCGTGGGAGACCAGGTTGGCTGCCCGCTCGCCGGGCGCTGCCCCAACGCCACGGAGCGCTGCCACCGCGAGCGCCCGGCGCTCGTGGAGGTCGAGGACAACCACAAGGTGGCCTGCTTCCTATATCACGACGAGGTTGCCGAGTAACATAGAGCAACGGTTACAAGTCGCCCGGTCAGGCATCGCTTGGCCGGGCCGTTCATCAAAGAGGGAATGCCGAGAATGACAGTCACGAAGCAGCAGCTGCACGAGGCGGTGCTCGCCCACAAGGACGATCTGCTCAAGCTTTGCCAGCAGCTCATCCAGATCAAGAACCAGAGCCCGATTGATGACCAGGAGCCCGCTATCAAGTTCGTTCGTGACTACCTTGCCGAGCACGGCATCGAGTCCGAGCGCATCGTTGCGGACAGCGGCGAGGACTATCCTGTCGTCTATGCTCGCATTGGATCTGAGGAGGGCTTCCGCGTCGTCCTGAACGGTCACGTTGACGTCGTGCCCGTTGGCAATCTTGATGGCTGGGACTTCGATCCGTTCGGCGGCGAGATCCGCGACGGCAAGATGCTCGGCCGCGGCACCTCTGACATGAAGTGCGGCCTCGCGGTCCTGCTCTTCTCGATGGCCATGCTCAACGAGAGCGGCGCCGAGCTCAAGGGCGACATCCGCCTCCACGTCGTCTGCGACGAGGAGATTGCCGGCACCGGCACCAAGTGGTTCTGCGAGAACGGCTATGCCGACGGCGCTGATGCCGTCATGATCGGCGAGCCCACTGGCCACGACACGATTGAGATTGGCCAGAAGGGCATCCTCCACCTCACGTTCACCGCTCATGGCGTGCCCGGCCACGGCTCGACCGGCAACTACAAGGGCGATAACGCCATCAACAAGCTCGCGAAGGTCATCCCCTTCATCGACGAGATCACCGCTGTCCCCGGTCACTATGACGAGTCCCAGGCTCGCGCTGTCAAGAACTCGCGCACCGTCGCCGAGCGTACGATCGGCACTCCTGGTGTTGGCAATGTCATCGACCACTGCTCCACCAACGTCGGTATCATTCAGGGTGGCGGCAAGATCAACCAGGTGCCGGACTTTGCCTCCTGCAGCGTCGACGTTCGCCTGCCGTATGGCTGCAAGCACGAGGAAGTCGTTGCTGCGGTTGATGCGCTGATTGCCAAGAGTGGTGTCGAGGGTGTCGAGGCCACCTATAACTGGATTGCCGAGGGCAACTACACCGACGATGAGTCCAAGCTGGTCACGAGCCTCAAGAAGAATATCGAGGACGTCTGGAACGAGGAGTGCCTGCCGGCTTACCAGTGGGCGAGCTCTGACGCCGCGCACTACCGCGCGCTCGGGGCCCCGACGATCCAGTTTGGCCCGGCCAACAACGAGGGCATCCATGGCTACAACGAGGATGTCGACGTTATCGATATCGTTCACTCGGCGGAAATCTACATGATGTCGCTCTGCGACATGCTGGGGGTGGAGTAGATGAGCGAGCAGTTTGCGGCGCCCGTCGCCGATGCGAACGCGGTGCCCGAGGCCAAGAGCAGCGATACCCTGACCTGGAGCGTGGGCGAGGAGTCCATCGACTACGTGGCCAGTGCCGGGCACCTTGACATCTATGACCCGCAGCGCGTGCTCGAGGGCAAGATGTTCAACGTGAGCTACGTTGCCTCCACCGTGAACGGCGAGGCCGTCGACGCGGCCAAGCGTCCCGTGACGTTTGCCTTCAATGGCGGCCCTGGCTCGGCCTCCGTGCCCATCAACCTGGGCGGCTTGGGCCCGCGCCGCGTGGTGAGCGAGGGCGAGAAGTTCGCCAGCGCCTCTTACGAGGTCGTCGACAACCCCGGCACGCTGCTGCGCGAGACCGACCTCGTGTTCCTCGACGCGCTGGGCACCGGCTGGTCCTTCGTGGCCGACGGCTACGACAAGGCCCGCGTCTATGGCCTCGAGGAGGACGCCCGCACCTTCTGCCGCGCCATCATCCGCTGGCTCGACGAGAACAACCGCTGGGGGTCGCCGCTCTACATCTACGGCGAGTCCTACGGCACGATGCGCTCCGCCGTGCTCATGCGCTACCTCGGCGAGGCCGGCGTGCCGCTGGCCGGCGTCGTGATGCTCTCGGCCTACTTCGACTGGTCGCAGAACCTGCCTGGCAACGACCTTTACTACCTGGGCATGCTGCCGAGCTTTGCCTCGACGGCCCAGCACTTTGGCATCACGGGCCGCGGCGTCGACGTCGACAAGTGGTTCGACGAGGCCAGCGAGTTTACCGCCGGCGAGTACGCCGCATCGCTCATGAAGGGCGACCGTATCGACCCGCGCGAGAAGCGCCGCATCGCCAAGAAGATGGAGCGCTACATCGGCATTCCGGCCGAGCTTCTGCTCGAGCACAACAACCGCATCGAGCTCGAGGACTTCCGTGCGAACCTCCTCAAGGACAAGGGCCTCATGTGCGGCCGCCTCGACATGCGCTACACCGAGACGATGACGCTGCCGGTCCAGCGCAACACGTTCTACTTCGCCTGCGAGGACCCGGCGGGCCACGCCCTCGAGAACGCCTGGTACGGCGCCTTCCGCAGCTTCCTGCGTAGCGAGCTTGGCTACGAGAACCCGGCCGAGTACCGTCTGTCCGTGTGGAGCGAGATTGGCATTGGCTGGAACTGGGTGCACGACGAGCCTGGCATGGACGACACCAAGACCGCCGCGCCCAACCTCGCCTTCGACATCGCCACGGCGCTGCGCCGCAGCCCTACCACCAAGCTCGCCATCCTGGGCGGTCGCTACGACGCGGCCACCCCGTGGTGGAACATGGACCACACGATGTCGCAGCTGTTCCTGCCGCGCGAGCTCAAGGAGCGCATCACCTACCACCGCTACGGCTGCGGCCACATGGCCTACACCGACGTGCCCGCGCTCATGCAGATGGTCGATGACATGCACGCGTTCTATACGGCGGAGTAGGAGGGGAGCATGGATCAGGGAACCATCCAGGCCATCGGCATCGCCGCGGTCATTATTTTCCTGGCGGTCTCGGCCATCTCGCCCATCGCGCGCAACGTCATTGCCAACAAGGCGCAGAACCAGTTTATGGCCGGCGACTTCGAGGGCCTGCTCAAGACTCTGTCGTCACCCATGGCGGGCATCGCGCTGCCCAAGTTCAACCAGGAGTTCATGAGGCTCAACGCCTACGAGGCCTCCCAGAACGTCGAGGGCGTGCAGCAGACGCTCGACAAGCTGCTCAAGCTGCCGGCCAGCGCCGAGCAGCGCCGCATTCTGCTGTCGCGCGCGCTCAACTTCTATGAGGGCCAGAACGACGAGGACCGCGCCACGCACGTGCTCGAGCTCGTTGACGCCCTGCCCGATCAGTGTAAGGGCGAGGCCGTCGACCTTGCCAAGGAACTGCGCTGCGACTCGCACCAGACGTTCGACATCGTGTTCAGGGGGTCGTACTCCCACATCGCCGAGATGGAGCACGCGCTGGCGAGCGCCGAGGGAGACGAGCGGGCCCGCCTCAACTACTACCTGTCGCTGCAGTACGCCAACAAGGGCGACGAGAAGCGCGCCGACGAGTATCTGGGCCGCATCGCCAAGGCCTATGGCTTTGAGCGTCCCGCCGCTGCTGACGAGGATGAGGCCAGTGCTGCCGAGGGTGACGCCGCGGAGGGCGACGACGCTGATTCCGCAAAGACCGGCGATGCCGAGTAGCCCTTCTCGCACATAGATTGCTGCGCTACGCGCCCAGTCCCTGGACCCACTCCCGGGGACTGGGCGTTGTTTCGGGACAACTCGTGCCACCAATGTCAGCTGTGCTAAACTATGCAGCTAGGCTATGACGGAGAGGTTTGGCTGTCGCGTCGCCAGCGGATAAGAGATGGGGCCCACCGGCTGAGAGGTCCCTCCAAGGCTGACGGCCAGAGTTCACTCCACCAGCCGCGAACTGAACGCGCCCACGCGGCGTTAGTAGGGGAGCCGTAGGCCCCACGGAACGGGGACAAAGTGGGTACGCCGGGCACGACATCCGGCGGCCAAGCAAGGTGGTACCGCGGACACACGAAATCATCCGCCCTTGCTCGCAAGCATCGCGAGCAAGGGCGGTTTTTTTATTGCCGTAGCAGGCTCGCACCGAGGCGGGTGAATGCCCGCAGACGAAAGGGGCAAAGAAGCAATGACGATCATCGACGACCTCAAGGCCATCGAGGCCGAGGCGGCCAAGGGCATCGGCGGGGTTGCAGACCTGGCCGAGCTCGACCGCATCCGCGTGGCCGTGACGGGCAAGAAGGGTTCGCTCACCGGCGTGCTGCGCCAGATGGGCCAGCTGAGCCCCGAGGACCGCCCGCGCGTGGGCAAGCTCGCCAACGAGGTTCGCGGCCGCATCGAGGCCTCCCTCGAGGAGCGCCGCCACGAGCTCGAGCACGCCGCCCTCGAGGCCCGCATCGCCGCCGACTCGGTCGACGTGACGCTGCCCGGTCGCGTCCCCAACGTGGGCACCGAGCACCTCATCTCGCAGATCATCGAGGAGATCGAGCAAATCTTCTGCGGCATGGGCTACACCGTCGAGGACGGTCCCTACATCGAGACGAGCTACTACAACTTCACTGCGCTCAACGCCCCGCTCGACCACCCGAGCCGCAGCGCCCGCGACACTTTCTACGTGCAGGACAACAACCCCGGCAGCCTCGACCACTCCGAGGTCCACGCCAACGGCGAGTCCGACATCCTGCTGCGCACGCAGACCTCGGGCGTCCAGGCGCATACCATGGAGAACCACCAGCCGCCCATCTACATGATCTGCCCGGGCACGGTCTTCCGTCCCGACACCCCCGACGCCTGCCACCTGCCGCAGTTCAACCAGATCGAGGGCCTGGTCGTCGACGAGGGAATCACCTTCGGCGACCTCAAGGGCACGCTCGACTACTTCTGCCGCGAGATGTTCGGCAAGGACCGCGCCACGCGCTACCGCCCGCACTTCTTCCCGTTCACCGAGCCCAGCTGCGAGGTCGACGTGTCGTGCGGCGTCTGCGGCGGCAAGGGCTGCCGCTTCTGCAAGGGCACCGGCTGGCTCGAGATTCTGGGCTGCGGCATGGTCGATCCCAACGTGCTCGACAACTGCGGCGTCGACCACGAGAAGTACACGGGCTTTGCCTTTGGCATCGGCGCCGAGCGCGTCGCGGCCCTGCGCTACGACCTGCCCGACCTGCGCATGCTCATGACCGGTGACATGCGCTTCCTGTCCCAGTTCTAGTGCGAGCACCTCACAAACCCGCACGCCTCACGCGCAACAGAAAGGCTTACACGAATGCGCATTTCATATGAGTGGCTCGGCTCCATGGTGGACCTGCCCGCCGACCCGCACGTCCTCTACACCGAGCTGATTCGCACCGGCACCGAGGTCGAGACGATCGAGCGCCTCGGCGCAGACCTCGACCACGTCGTCGTGGGCCAGGTCGTCTCCAAGCAGCCGCACCCCGACTCCGACCACATGTGGCTCTGCAAGGTCTCCGTGGGCGACAAGAACCTGGACGAGCAGGGCAGGCCCACCCCGCTGCAGATCGTCTGCGGCGCCCAGAACTTCGAGGAGGGCGACAAGATCGTCGTCGCGATGATCGGCGCCGTGCTGCCCGGCGATCTCAAGATCAAGAAGAGCAAGCTGCGCGGCGTCGAGTCCTGCGGCATGAACTGCTCCGAACGCGAGCTTGGCCTGGGCGGCGAACACTCCGGCATCATGATCCTGCCCGAGGACGCTCCCGTGGGCATGCCCTTCACCGACTACCGCGGTACCTCCGACACGGTGCTCGACTGCGAGATCACGCCCAACCGTCCCGACTGCCTGTCCTACGTGGGTATGGCCACCGAGGTGGGCGCCGTACTCGACGAGGACACCCACATCGAGCTGCCCGCGATCCAGCACGAGGAGGGCCCCAAGAGCGCGGACCTCGTCGACGTCACGATCGCCGACACCGAGCTGTGCAGCCGCTACGTCGCCCGCGTGGTGCGCGGCGTCAAGATCGGCCCGTCG
This sequence comes from Parolsenella sp., assembly GCF_982402205.1. NCBI lineage: Bacteria > Bacillati > Actinomycetota > Coriobacteriia > Coriobacteriales > Atopobiaceae > Parolsenella > Parolsenella sp. The sequence continues at coordinate 17,517 of NZ_CEVYAT010000004.1, forward strand.
CCCGAGTGGCTCGCCCGTCGCGTCATCGCCGCCGGCAGCCGTCCCATCAACAACGTCGTGGACGTCACCAACTACGTGATGTACCTCACCGGCCAGCCGCTGCACGCATTTGACCTGGGCAAGCTCTCCGAGCGCGATGGCAAGCGCCACATCGTCGTGCGCGCCGCCCGCGAGGGCGAGCAGCTCACCACGCTCGACAACCAGGACCGCGTGCTCACCTCCGACATGGCCGTCATCACCGACGACGGCGAGCGCCCGGTGGCCCTGGCCGGCGTCATGGGCGGCCTCAACTCCGAGATCGACGACACCACGGTCGACGTCCTGCTCGAGAGCGCCTGCTTCGACAAGAGCCACATCTCGCGCACGAGCCGCAATCTCAACCTCATGAGCGAGGCCTCGATCCGCTTCGAGCGCCAGGTCGACGCCGCCAACTGCGAGGAGGTCGCCGACATCGCCGCCGCCCTCTTCGAGAGCTGCTGCGGCGCCACCGTCTGCCGCGGCCGCGTTGACGAGTACCCCATGCCCGTCAAGGCCGCCCGCATCGCCCTGCGCGGCGACCGTGTGCGCAGCGTCTGCGGTGCCCCCATCACCAACGACGAGATTGCCCACCTGCTCGAGCGCCTGGGCTGTGCCGTTGTGCCGCAGAAGGGTGGCAACGACTTCGAGGTCGTGGCGCCCACGAGCCGACCGGACCTCACCCGCGAGGCCGACCTCATCGAGGAGGTCCTACGCCTGTGGGACATGGACCGCGTCGAGCCCACGCTGCCCGGTGCCAAGAACCACCACGGTGGTCTCACGGTTGACCAGCAGCGCATGCAACTCATTGGCCGCACGCTGCGCTCCTGCGGCCTCTCCGAGACCTTCACCTACTGCTTCGCCGAGGACGGCGACCTCGAGCGCGCCAACATCACCGAGGTTGGCCGCGGTGTGCCCGTGCGCATCATGAACCCGCTGCTCGCCAACAATTCCGAGATGCGCCGCTCGATCCTGCCGGGCCTGCTGCGCAGCGTGGCCTACAACCACGACCACGGCGTGCCCGACGTTGCCCTCTACGAGCAGGGCCGCGTCTTCTTTGGCCATGAGAAGCGCACGCTTCCCGACGAGCCGCGCTACGTCTGCGGCGTGCTCTCCGGCGCCTGGGGCCTCGACGGCTGGAACGAGAAGCACCAGCCCCTCGACTTCTTCGACGCCAAGGGCGTGGTCGAGCGCCTGCTGCAGGCCCTGCGCGTCACCAAGGTGCGCTTCAAGGTGGCAGACCCCGAGCAGTACCCGTGGCTGCAGCCCGGCCGTGCGGCCGAGGTCTACGCCGGCGGCGAGCTACTTGGCTGGGTGGGCAACGTGCACCCCACGAGCCTTGCCAGCTTTGGCATCGACGCCGACGTTGTGGCCTTCGAGCTGTCCGAGCAGCACCTGCTGCGCCTTGCCGCCCGCGAGCTGCCCTACCAGGACGTGCCCACGCTGCCGGCCATCACGCACGACCTCGCCATCGTGGTTGACGAGGACGTCACCTGCGAGATGCTCATGCAGCGCATCACGAGTGCCGGGGGCAAGCTGCTCGAGAGCGCCCGCCTGTTCGACGTCTACCGCGACCCGGTGCGCGTTGGCCTGGGCAAGAAATCCATGGCCTTCCAGCTGACCTATCGCGCGAGTGATCACACGCTCACGAGCGACGAGGTCGAGCGCGCCCACGAGAAGCTCGTGACCAAGGTCTGCCGCTCCACTGGCGGCGAGGTCCGCGGCTAGCGGCTGCCCGTCTCATATGCTCCGCTGGGGGCGAGTCCGTGCAAGCGGGCTCGCCCCCCTCGATCTGGGACAATACCTGCCTGAGCAACTGTTCCAATCTGGGACAATAAGTGCCTGGGCAACTGTCCCACATCTCCAGCCGCGTAAGCGTTTGGTTGCGGCCGCGCGCGGATGGCTGACCCCTCGCAGACACGTGCTACCATTAGGCCCATGCCTAGTTGGAACATACATATCGCTCACACCCAGCGCCTTCTTGCCACGGGACCGCTCTCGGACTTTGGCATCCGCGACGCCAACGCCTTCCTATTTGGCAATCTCGTGCCAGACGTCTACGTGGGATACATGCTGCCCAAGCCCTCGGGTATCCTGCCCTACCAGCTCACCCACTTCGCTGACCCCTGCTCCATCCCCATCCCGCGCGAGCGCGAGTTCTGGGACCTCTACGTGGAGCCTGCGCGCAAGTTGCCCACAGACGTTCCTCTAGGCCCCGCGAACATCACGGTGGAGGAGGGCGTGGAGATCTCAAAGGCGGGTGGTCATTTTGTCATTCCCGCCAAACCTGCTGTTCATGAGCGCGTCGAAACCCTGCTTAACAGCCCTGGCTACCGCGCGAGTGACGTGGTGTTGGGCGCCTGGGCGCACCTCATGTGCGACAACGCCTACAACACCGCCACGCATGCCTGGCTGCAGGAGTATCGCGTGCCGGCTGGCGAGCGCACGCGCATTCGCAAGCAGGGCGACTTCGACAAGTACGGGCACACCCTGCCCATCACCCTCACGTGCAAGGCCACGCCCGAGCTCATCGAGCAGACGACGGCGTTTCCGCAGTATTCGGTGGGTAAGGTGGACGTCGAGAGGTCGTGCGACGTGGTCGAGGGAATCGTGCGCAGCAACCAGGAGCACCACATCGACGGCGTGCCAGACTACAGCCTCTTCACCGAGGAGTTCTTCCACGAGGTCTTCGAGCATGCCCACGAGTGCCTCATTCAGCGCCTGTCGGAATATGGCAAGCGCTTCTCGGCCTCTATGTAAGGACTTACAAAAGGTTGGAAAGCATAACAAATTTGCAGCTCAGCGTAGGTTGACCACTCTGTGAATTGGCAACTGTTGAGTTGGTGGAAGAGTCTTGCTCGCGTTAAACTTCAACGTGTATTGGTCAACTGGTCAAGTTGACGCAGCCGGCGCACGTGTCGTCGCGGCGCCCACGAGGAAGGCCCGAGCAATGTCGGACTTCGAGAAGAAGGACACCTCGCTTCTCTACGTGCAGGTGGCCGACTACGTCCGCGAGAAGATCTACTCCAAGGAGTGGGGCGTCGACGAGCGCATTCCCTCCGAGCACGAGCTCATGGCGATGCTGCACCTGTCGCGCGGCACCGTGCAGAAGGGCATCCGCTCCCTGGTTGAGGAAGGGCTGCTCGTGCAGCAGCGCGGCCGCGGTACCTTCGTCATCGAGCCGGTCATGGCGCGCCCCTCGGGCAACAAGCTCCACTCCTTCGCCGAGTCGATGACCGAGCAGGGCATCGAGTTCACCACCAAGGTGGTCGACAAGCGCATCGAGCGCGCGAGCCGCGTGTGCGCCCGCAGCCTGCAGATCGCCGAGGGGTCGCCCTACCTCTACCTCATGCGCGTGCGCTTCGTCGAGGACGAGCCGGTCATGCTCATCGAGAGCCGCGTGAACCTCGAGCCGTGCCCTGGCCTCGAGAACATCGACTTCGAGCGCGAGGGCCTGTTCGACGCCGTCGAGCGCACGAGTGGCCAGTCGATTGGCGCTGCCGAGATGACCTACAGCGCCCGCGCCGCCGGCAAGAAGCGCGGCCGCTGGCTGCGCTGCGGCGAGTGCTCCCCGGTGCTCGACCTCGACCAACTCGTTCGCCTCGACGACGGCACGCCCGTCGAGTGGGGCAGCGTCTGGATGCCGGCCAACCGCTGCGTCATCAGCTCGGTGCGCACGCGTTAGGGCTTCTCGACTGCTAGGGTTTCTCGACCATCGCTGCGCCATGTCTCCATCCTGCGCACCCGCTTTTACGTGCTAGAAGGCCGCTGAGCGCGTAGAAACGGGTGCGCGAGTTTGCTGGATGCGTAGGAATGGGTGTTCGGTGAGAAGGACGCCGCGCCCGCCGCTCGCGTAATAGAGCCTTTTCAGTTTGGGCCGTCCCTCGGTATCAGACTAGAATGGTCAAATGTCTGATGTCGAGGGAGGCCTTTTCTTATGGAACTTACCAGCACCAACTATCTTCCCAGCTATACCGTGGGCGTCGACGCCTACAAGGCTGTGGCGCAGGTCACGCGCCGCTTTGGCACGCGCGCGGTGGTCATTGGCGGCAAGACCGCCATGGAGAAGGCTGCTCCGCGCCTCATCGCCGCGCTTGAGGGCACGGACACCACGGTCACGGACTGCATCTGGTACGGCGGCCAGCCCCGCCACAGTGTTGCCGCTGAGCTTGCACAAGACCCACGCGTGCTCGCGGCCGATATGGTCTTTGGCATGGGCGGCGGCCGCGCCATCGATGAGACCAAGGAGATCGCCGAGCTTGCTGGCAAGCCGCTCTTCACGTTCCCCACGGTGGCGTCCAACTGCGCGCCCGTGACGGCCATCGGCGTCTTCTACAAGGACGATGGCTCGGTCAACAACTACTTCTTCCCCTCCGAGCCGCCCATCCATTCCTTCATTGACACGCAGGTCATCTCCGAGAGTCCCGACGACTACTTCTGGGCGGGCATCGGCGACGCCCTCTCCAAGCAGCCCGAGGTGGAGTTGTCGAGCCGTGACCTCGACCTGCCCCACACCCCGCTCATGGGTCGCGCGCTGGCCGTCTCCTGCGAGCGCCCGCTGTTCGACTGCGGCGCCAAGGCCCTGGCCGACAAGCGCGCCCGCACCTCGAGCTACGAGCTCGAGCAGGTCATCCTTGACATCATCATCTCGACGGGCCTCGTCTCGAACATGACCACGAACCTCGCGGCCAAGCAGGGCGCCTACTACTTCAACTCGAGCACGGCCCACGCCTTCTACAACGCCTACACGGGCATGGGCGAGGCGGCTGGCCGCCACCTGCACGGCGAGGTCGTCTCGTTTGGCGTGCTCGTGCTCAAGGCGTTCGACGACGCGCCTGAGGACCTTGCGCGCTTTGCCGCACACAACCGCGAGCTGGGTCTGCCCGTGACGCTCGCCGACATCGAGTGCGGGCGCGAGGCGCTTGCGGGCATCGTCGAGCGCGCCCAGGCAACCAACGAGTGGGGTCGTGCCCCCTACGGCTTTACGCCGGAGCGCTTCGAGCAGGCCATCCTCGACGCCGACGCCTACGGCCGGGCCCTCAAGGTGGGAGACGTCGCCGCGCAGGCCGCCGCGCTTGCCGCCGTGCACGAGCACCGCTGCATGGAGCCCACGCCCCGCAAGCTCTAGCACTTACGCGTGCGCGCCTTGAGCACCCTCTATTACGCGCCAGGAGGCCGCTGAGCACGTAATAGCGGGTGCCCAAGGTGATGGAGCGCGCAGAAATGGGTGCGAGGCGTTGCGAGCGCTCGCTGCTGGGATGGCGGGCGCGAGGCATCGCGAACATTCTCTGCCGAGATGACGCACAAGAAAACGCCCCGGGAGGCCAGGCCTTCCGGGGCGTTGCGTTGGCGCTTGCGAGTGCGCGAAATATCTAAGAGCTACTTCTTGAGCCCGGGCACCTGGGCAACGAGCAGCATGTTCGTCGAGGTGATGTAGTCGCCTTGGGAGGGGGCGGTGTGCGGGTCGCCAGCGGTGACGCAGACGAGGTCGCCAGCCTCGACGAGGCCGTTCTCGAGGGCGAGCGTCAGGGCCTGCTTGACCGTCTCGTCGATGGCGCCCTGAGCGGTTCCCTTGAGCACCGTGACGCCCCAGTAGAAGCAGCACTTGCGGACGGTCTCCTCGTGCGGGGAGACGGCGAAGATCGGCAGCTCGGGGCGGAAGTTAGAGATGAGGCGGGCGGTGCGTCCAGACTCGGTCGGGGTCAGGATGCACTTGGCGCCCACGCGGTTGGCCGTGGTGACAGCGGCAAAGCCGATGGAGCCGTTGACGTCGCGCACGCCGCCGCGCTGGTGGTAGTCGTGGCGCTCCTGCAGGTACTGCTCGGTCTCACGGGCGATGGAGGCCATCATCTTGACGGCCTCGACCGGGTACTTGCCGGCAGCGGTCTCACCGGAGAGCATGACGCAGTCCGTGCCGTCCATGATGGCGTTGGCGACGTCGTTGACCTCGGCGCGCGTCGGGCGCGGGTTGCGGATCATGGAGTCGAGCATCTGGGTGGCGGTGATGACCGGCTTGTAGGCCTTGTTGCACTTGGCGATCATCATCTTCTGGGCGTGCGGCACCTTCTCGGGCGGAATCTCGATGCCCAGATCGCCGCGGGCGACCATGACGCCGCTGGAGTGCTCCAGGATGTCGTCGAAGTTCTCGATGCCCAGAGCGCACTCAATCTTGGGATAGATCGAGACGTTGTCGCGGCCGTGCTCGTGGCAGATCTGGCGGATCTCCTCGACGCCCTTGCCGTCGCGGATGAACGAGGCGGCGATGGCGTCGATGCCCAGCTCGCAGCCAAAGATGATGTCCTCGCGGTCACGCTCGGTGACGGCCGGTAGCGAGATGTCGACGCCCGGGATGTTCACGCCCTTGTGCTCGCCCAGGTCGCCGGCGTTGGCCAGCGTGCAGTGGATGTCGGTGCCCTCGACGGAGTCGACCACGAAGTCGAGCAGGCCGTCGTCGATCAGGATGTGGTCGCCGGCAGAGACCTCGTTGGGGAGGTTCTTGAAGTCGAGCGAGAAGCGCTCGTGGTTGCCCACGACGCCGTCGTCGGTGGTGATGATGGTCTTGTCGCCGGTCTCGAAGTGGACCTTCTCGCCGTTCTCGAGCACGCCCGTGCGGACCTCGGGGCCCTTGGTGTCGAGAAGGATGGCCACGGGGATGCCCAGCTCGGCGGAGACCCTGCGCACGCGCTCGACGCCCGCGCGGTGGTAGTCGTGGCTACCGTGCGAGAAGTTGAAGCGCGCGACGTTCATGCCGGCCTTGATGAGCTCGCGCAGCACGTCCTCGCTCTCGGTGGACGGTCCCATGGTGCAAACGATCTTGGTCTTCTTGGACTGCATTTCTTTCCTTTCGTGTGACGTACGCCGGGCCTCCTGCCAGGCATACGGGGGCGGATTGGGGGTTATCCGCCTGCTCGACCCGTGCTCGTTTGGCTTGGGTCTCTCTTATAAAAGGCGCCGCCCCGTGGGGACGACGCCTGGGTGCCTGCTAGCAGACGACTGCGGCCTTGGGGAGCTCCTCGCCGTTGGCGAACGCCGTGGCGTTGTCGAGCGTCGTCTTGGCGATGGAGGCCAAGGCCTCCTTGGTGAAGAACGCTTGGTGGCTCGTCATGACCACGTTGGGGAACGAGCAGAGCGTCGAGGTAACCGACTCGATGATCGTGTTCGAGCGGTTGCGGAAGACGTTGTCGCCCTCCTCCTCGTAGACGTCGAGACCGGCCGCGCCGATCTTGCCGGAGCGGATGCCCTCGATGAGGGCGTTGGTGTCGACCAGGCCGCCGCGGGCGGTGTTGATGAAAATGACGCCCTGCTTCATCTTGTCGATGGCGTCGGCGTTGATCATGTGGCGGTTGGAGTCGAACAGCGGGCAGTGCAGCGAGATGAGGTCGCTGCGGCGCAGCAGCTCGTCGAGCTCGACGTACTCGACCATGCCCTCGAGGGAGGGGTTCTGGTAGACGTCGTAGCCCAGGACCTTCATGCCAAAGCCGTTGCAGATGCGCACCATGGCGGCGCCGATCTTGCCGGTGCCCACGATGCCGGCCGTCTTGCCGTGGAGGTTCACGCCAAGCAGGCCCTGCAGGGAGAAGTCGTTCTCGCGCACGCGGGCGTAGCCCTTGTGGATGCGGCGGGCGGCGCACAGGCCCAGGCCGATGGCCTGCTCGGCGATGGCCTCGGGCGAGTAGGCCGGGACGCGCAAGACGGTCATGCCGAGGTCCTTGGCGACAGCGACGTTCACGGCGTCGAAGCCGGCGGAGCGCATGAGCACGAGCTTGACGTCAAACCCGCGCAGGATTTCGAGCGCCATGGCCGAGGCGTCGGAGTTGACGAAGGCGCACACGGCGTCGTAGCCGCGGGCGAGGGAGGCTGTGACCGGCGAGAGGTCGGCCTCGATGTAGTCAACCTTGATGTTGGGGTAGTTCTTGAGTTGGGAGTCGAAGGACTCGCGGTCGTAGTCACGGGCGTCGTAGAACAGAATCTTCATACGTCTCCTCTTTCCGTGTCCCCTTCCCCGGGACACAAGATCGATGTGATTACCGCCTAGGAATTGTAACGCGCAATTTAATCGCTCAACCGCCCAATCATGTAAAGCTTGCAATTAAAACCGCAGCTAGATGTGGTTGTACAGGGGAGAGTGGCCATTTCCTTACCATTTTAAGAGCGTAACCTATCGCTGTTTTCGGTAAGCGTTTGAGAAGGTGCCGCTCGCCCGCGCAAGGAGGGCACCCGTTCGGGGTATCATCATGCCTATGCCGCGCGGGGCACATCGCCTCGCGTGTAAGACATGCGCTTGCCATGGCAGCCTTGATGAGCCCTTGCCCTTCCTGGGAATTATGATCGGGCATCAATCTGGCGGGTGCCCACAAACCCAGGAAGGGGACTCACGTGAGAGAGTATCTGTCGTGTGCCGATGACGTGCTCGCCGAGCTGTCGACGAGCGCCACGGACGGCCTGAGCGCGGACGAGGCGGCCAAGCGTCTTGCCGCAGATGGCCCCAACAAGCTCAAAGAGCAGCCCAAGACCCCGATGTGGATTCGCTTCTTCCAGCAGATGGCGGACCCCATGGTCATCATGCTGCTGGTCGCGGCCGTGATCAGTGCCGTCACCGGCGCCATCCAGGGCGAGATCGACTTTGCCGACGTCGCCATCATCCTCACCGTCGTCATCATCAATTCGGCGCTGGGCGTAATCCAGGAGGCCAAGAGCGAGGAGGCCCTGGCGGCCCTGCAGGAGATGAGCGCCGCGCAGTCCAAGGTCATCCGCGACGGCAAGCTCGTGAGCCTGCACTCCTCCGAGCTCGTGCGCGGCGACGTTGTGCTGCTCGAGGCCGGCGACTCGGTGCCGGCAGACTGCCGCATCCTCGAGAGCGCCACGATGAAGATTGAGGAAGCGGCCCTCACCGGCGAGTCCGTGCCGGTCGAGAAGCACGCCGAGGCCATCGCCCTCGAGGGCGACGACGTTGCCCTGGGCGACCGCAAGAACATGTGCTACATGGGCTCCACCGTGGTCTATGGCCGCGGCCGCGCCGTGGTGGTGGCCACCGGCATGGACACCGAGATGGGCAAGATCGCCGGCGCCCTCAACGAGGCCACCGAGGAGCTCACGCCGCTGCAGGTGAAGCTCGACGAGCTCTCCCACATCCTCACCAAGATGGTCGTCGCCATCTGCGTGGTCATCTTCGTGGTCGACGTCCTGCGCCATGGCTTTGGCAACATGGCCGCCGAGCCGAGCCTTCTGCTCAACACCTTCATGGTCGCGGTGTCGCTGGCCGTCGCCGCCATCCCCGAGGGCCTCGTGGCCGTCGTGACCATCGTGCTGTCGCTGGGCGTCACCAAGATGGCCAAGCGCCAGGCGATCATCCGCAACCTCAGTGCCGTCGAGACCCTCGGCTGCACCCAGGTGATCTGCTCGGACAAGACGGGCACGCTCACCCAGAACAAGATGACGGTCGTCAGGCACGAGCTCGCCGCGCCCGAGGAGAAGTTCCTCTCCGGCATGGCCCTGTGCAGCGACGCCAGGTGGGACGCCGAGGCCGGCGAGGCCGTGGGCGAGCCCACCGAGTGCGCCCTCGTGAACGACGCGGGCAAGGCGGGCCTCACGGGCCTTGCCGAGGAGCACCCGCGCGTGGGCGAGGCCCCGTTCGACTCGGGCCGCAAGATGATGTCCGTCGTGGTCGAGACGCTCGACGACGAGTACGAGCAGTACACCAAGGGCGCGCCTGACGTGGTGCTGGGCCTGTGCACGCACATCTACGAGGACGGCAGGGTCGTCCCGATGACCGAGGAGAGGCGCAACGAGCTCGTCGCCGCCAACAAGGCCATGGCCGACCAGGCCCTGCGCGTGCTGGCGCTGGCGTGCCGCCACTACGTCGAGAAGCCCGCCGATTTTGCCGCCGAGGCCCTCGAGCACGACCTTACCTTCTGCGGCCTCTCCGGCATGATCGACCCCGAGCGCCCCGAGGTGGCCGCCGCCATCGACGAGGCCCACACGGCCGGCATCCGCACCGTCATGATCACCGGCGACCACATTGACACCGCCGTGGCCATCGCCAAGAACCTTGGCATCATCACCGACCGCAGCCAGGCCATCACCGGCGCCGAGCTCGATCGCATGAGCGACGAGGAGCTCGACGCGCGCATCGAGGACTTTGGCGTCTACGCCCGCGTGCAGCCCGAGCACAAGACGCGCATCGTCGAGGCCTGGAAGAGCCGCGACATGATCGTGGCCATGACGGGCGACGGCGTGAACGATGCCCCCTCCATCAAGCGCGCTAACATCGGCGTGGGCATGGGCATCACCGGAACCGACGTCACCAAGAACGTGGCCGACATGGTGCTTGCAGACGACAACTTTGCCACGATCATCTCGGCGTGCGAGGAGGGCAGGCGCATCTATGACAACATCCGCAAGGTCATCCAGTTCCTGCTCTCGGCCAACCTCGCCGAGGTCTTCTCGGTGTTTATCGCCACGCTCGTGGGCTTCACGATCTTCCAGCCCGTGCAGCTGCTGTGGGTCAACCTCGTGACGGATTGCTTCCCGGCTCTGGCGCTGGGGATGGAGGACGCCGAGGGCGACATCATGCGCCGCAAGCCCCGCAAGGCCTCCGACGGCGTGTTCGCCGGTCACATGGGCATGGACTGCATCGTCCAGGGCATCGCGATTACGCTGCTGGTCCTCGCGAGCTTTTTCGTGGGCGTCTACTTTGACATGGGCTACATCAACATTGCCGACATGGTCGCTGGCACGGCCGACGAGGAAGGCGTGATGATGGCGTTCATTACGCTCAACATGGTCGAGATCTTCCACTGCTTCAACATGCGCAGCCGCCGCGCGTCGCTGTTCACCATGAAGAAGCAGAACTGGTGGCTGTGGGGCTCGGCCGCCATGGCGCTCGTCCTCACCGTGATCGTCACCGATGTCCCGGCGCTGGCCCAGATGTTCTTTGGTAACGTGACCCTTGAGCCGCGCGGCGTCATTTGCGCGCTGCTGATCGCACTGCTGATCATCCCCATCGTCGAGGTCTACAAGGCGATCATGCGCCATGTGGAGAAGGAGGCTTAAGCCTGTGGGCAAGAAGTCCCAAAAGGCCAGGTCCAAGGTTTCGTCGAGGCGTCGCTCCCACGGGGGCGGCGCCTCGCGCCCGTCTGCGGCAGACGTCATGGCGTCGCTGCCCCAGGTGGGCGAGCTCGAGAACGTGCCGGCGTTTGCAGACGTTGCGGCTACGGAGGCGCAGGTCGCGGCGCTTGCCCAGGCGCGCGAGCGAATTGCCGCGCGCCTGGGCGAGGAGGCCGCCGCGTGCGTTGAGTTGGGGTGCGTTGTGCGCCTCGACCGCGGCTTTCCGCTGGTGGCCTGCGAGGACGTGACGCTTCGCTGCGAGCACGCCCCCGAGTTTGCCAAGGGCGCGTCTGCCGAGGAGGGCATCATGCCCACGGTGGGCGACTGGGTAGCCGCGGCGGTGCCACCCGCGCACGACATGGGCGTGATCCACGAGGTGCTGCCGCGCAGGAACGCCTTCGCGCGCTGGCGCGGCGGCAGACGCGGCGAGTTCCAGACGCTCGCCGCGAATCTCGATGCGGTCATCGTGGTGGCGGCGTTGGGCGCCGGCGAGCTGCCCCTGGCGCGCATAGCCCGCTCGCTCGTGCTTGCCCGCGACTGCGGCGTGCGCCCCTGTGTGGTGCTCACGAAGGCAGACCGCAAGGGCAGCGAGGCAGACCTTGCCGTAGACGTGGCGCGCGTGCGGCGCCTGGTGGGTGAGGACGGCGACATCGTGGTGACGTCGTCGGTTGCGGGCGAGGGCTTGGGCGACGTGCGCGCCCTTGTGTCCGAGCGTCGCGTGGCCATGATTTTGGGTGAGAGCGGGGCGGGCAAGTCGACCCTGCTCAATGCTCTGCTGGGGGCCGACGCCCTGGCGACAGGCGCGGTGCGCGAGCGCGACGACATGGGCCGCCATACTACGGTGGCGCGCATGATGGTCAAGGTGCCGGGCGCGGGCGTTATCTGTGACGCGCCGGGCCTGCGCAGCCTGCCTCTGGTGGGCCACGAGCATGGCCTTGCCAAGGCGTTTCCCGAGATCGCGGAGCTTGCGCAGACGTGCCGCTTCCGCGACTGCACCCACGGCTCCGAGCCGGGGTGCGCGGTGCGTGAGGCGGCTGATGCCGGCGAGCTCGATGAGGTGAGGCTCGAGGCCTACCTGGCGCTTGCGGGCGAGATGCGCGCAAGCGCGGCCACGATCGACCCCGACGTGGTGCTGTAGCGTTCGCGAGGCGTGCAGGGCGTTGGTGCTTGCGCGGTGCTGTTGGCGCGGGCGCGCTTACGTGGCGTTGTGGGCACGCGCTACTGCGCGTGCGGATGCGGCCGCTGGTGCGTGGTGCCGGTGGGTCGCGGGAGCGTGACGCTGACGGGCTGTGCCCGCGTTGCCGGGCAAAGTTTTTCGCGTGGCGGCAGCGTTTCTCGGCTTCGTTTTTAAAAGTTATCAACAGGGCATTGAGCTGCTGTTTATTGGGTTATCAACAGGGTGGGCGAGGCGTTTTTGAAACGTCTCGCCCACTTTTTGTTGGATTGCTGCAAGGTTTGTGTCTGACGCCCCGGGACTTTCTGGCCCGAGGCGTCTTTTGCTGCGCGCGCTCGGGAGAAGATGGCCCCACGAGTAGTCGAGAGGGATGGGAGGGGCCATGAGGAGACGCGCGCGCATCGCGACGTCTGCGGCGTTTGGGGTGCTTGCGATGCTGCTCGCCGCAGGTGGCATGGAGTCTGTTCGGGCCGACGCCCAGCGGCAGCGCTCCGAGCTGCTCGCGCAGTACGGCGGCGACGTGGCGAGCCTCGTCGTGGCAAGGCGTGAGCTTGCCGCGGGCAGCGTGGTGGGCGAGGAGGACGTCGAGCAGAGGGACTGGCTCACCGACCTCGCCCCGGAGGGGTCCTTCACCGATGCGGCAGACGTCGTGGGGGCGCGGCTGTCGTCTCCCGTTGCCAAGGGGTCGCCGCTCACGGAGCTCGACGTGACGGAGCGGGCGACCTCCATCGAGGTGCCCGAGGGCCGCGTCGCGGTGACGGTGAGGCTTACGGATAGGGCCGGTGCCCCCGCCGAGGTGGCAAACGGCGCGCGCGTGCTGGTCTACGAGTCCGCGGACGCGGGCGTGCGGCTCATAACGGGCGATGCGGTGGCACTCGTGCCCTCGCAGGGGGTGGGGCTCGCAGGCGCGGGCGAGCGCTCGCTCACGCTGGCCGTGCTGCCCGCCGAGGTGGCAGACGTGCTGGCCGTCTCGGGTGCCGGGAGCCTACGGGTGGCCCTTCCCGCCGATGACGTTGACGAGGTGGCCTCTGCCGCCGCCTTGGGAAGTGGCGATGCCAAGGCGCCCGAGAGCGTAGGGGCGCAGACGGGAGATGGTGCGTGATGGCAACCTGGGTAATCTGTGCCGGCGTGTCGCAGTCCTCGGAGCTGGGCGAGTACGTGCGCTCGTGCGACGAGGCGGCGAGCGTCGTGTTCGAGCGCAGCCCCGTGCGCCTGCGCGGCCGCATGCGCGAGGACCTCGCGGGTGCGTGCGTCATCGTGGGCGAGGGCGTGGGAGGCCCCGACCCGGTGAACCTTGCCGCCGCGATTGCTGCCGACGGCAACGCCAGCGAGGTGTTCCTCGCGCTCGACTCCACCTCGGGATCCATGCGCTCGCGTGCCAAGCGCGCGGGCATTTCGCAAGTCATCACCAGCGCCGACTTCGCCG